>DATJWJ010000227.1:0-2855 GCA_035501355.1 Bryobacteraceae bacterium
CCCCGTGTATGAGCCTTGTTGTCTCAGGAGGGAGCAGGCGGAAGCCCTACCGGCGCGGCCGTCCTCTTCCCGCCCAGCCCACCACCGCCAGACTAAGCAACGCACACACCCACGCAAACACGTCACCATGCTCCGTGTAGAACGTGACGTCGCTGCGGAATCCGTATTGCGCAGCCAGCGCGCTCACCTGGTGCCGCGGTATCGACTGCCGCACGCGCCCGTAGGGGTCGATCGCCGCCGTCACACCGTCATTCGTGGCGCGCAGAATCCATCGGCGGTATTCGATGGCCCGCATGCGCACCATGTTCAGGTGCTGCCACGGAGCGCTGGTGTCGCCGTACCAGCCGTCGTCGCTCACATTAACGAACACTTCTGCGCCATTCAACGCGAAGGAACGCACCTCGTCGGCAAAAACCGATTCGTAGCAGATGAAGACCCCATAGCGGTGCGATTCGCCGTCGGCACTCTGAAGGAGAAAGACATTGCGTACGGATCCCGGAGTGTAGCTGGCGACTTTGCCTGTGAGCTTCTTCGCAAAGAAGAAAACCTGCGGATATGGAACATACTCGCCCCACGGGACAAGGTGAATCTTGTCGTAGCGGCCAACTTCGCTGCCGGCGGCGTTAAACGCGATGGCAGAAACATGATCGAGCCAATCATGTTCAGCGACGGAAAAGTCGGAACCAACCGCGACCGCGATGATCGGAGCTTGATCGGCTTGCGCCACTTCGGCCATTGCGGATTTGAAACGTGGGTCCTGCTCGAAGAATGGCGCCGGCGATTCTGGCCAGACGATCAGGCCGGGTGGTGGGTTCTTATAGCACGACTCGTCAACCGTAGCGGCGCCCGTCTGAGGCATTCCCGCAACATAGGGACCGCACCTCTCGCCGCCGAGCTTGATGAAGTTGGCGATGTGCCGCTCGTACTCGCCCGGCCCGGACCAGTAGCCGGTGTGCTCCACGTCGAGGTTGGGCTGGATCAGAACGGCGGTGGCCGAAGTTGGCGGCATTTTCGGGCGCCAAGCAAGAAAACCCAGAGCGAACAAAAGAACGAAAGGAGAGATCCAAAGAAAGCCAACGAACCGGCGTCGGAGGCTCGGCAGCATGAAACGCCTCAAGATTTCCGCGTTGATGAGAACCACCAGGAAGCTGACTCCGTATGCGCCTGTCCACTGAGGCAGCCCGTTCAGAATCCCGTTATCCACCTGCGAATACCCAAGCTGATCCCACGGCACGCTCGTAATCCGCGCACCGGCCAGCTCAAGCGCCACCCACAAAAACGGCGCGAACGCCAGCGCCCAGCGCACCGACCCCGTCGCTCGCCGCACCAGCGCCAGCCCCAGTCCAAACAACCCAAAATAGAGCCCCAGCACCAGCGAAAACAGCAGCAGGATCAGCGCCGACACCACCGGCGGCAGCCCGCCATGGATCAGCATGGTGTCGCAGATCCAGTAGCAGTTGCCGATGTACCAGAGCACGCCGCAAACATAGGCCAGCAGAAACGCGTTCTTCAACGGATGGCGTTCGCTCTTCGAATCACCGGCAAGCACCGCCCACAGCAACGGGACCAGCGCGAACCAGGCGAACACGCTTCGCCAGGGCGGCAGCGGCCCGGCGATGGGAAACGGCAGTTCGAGCAAGCCGGCGGATACACACACGGCAACCCATCGCGTCACCATCGACGACGTCCCGGAGGTGGATGACATACACGGGCGAGTGTAAAACATCCGGGTGAATTAGAATCAGATGCATGGTCCTGGGCGTGCTTCTCATCCGGCTGATGGAGCTGATGTTTTTCGTCGGCCTCGCCGGCTCCGCGATCGTCGTGCTCGTCAGCTTTGTTGAAGACGGCAAAGAACTGTTCGGCAAAGACTGACCAAAGGCGTCTTTCTCGGGCCACGCGCCACCGCGCGTTCGATCTCAGTTTGTCGCAGGACGAATCTGCCCCTCCCATCTCGCTTCGAACAGCCCCGGCAGGAACCCGGCGCCTGACACCTTTATTCCCCGGCCGTGCCGTGGAAATACCGGCCCATTTTTGCCGTTGACACGACTATGATTGGAAAGTAGACTCGGCGCAGAGCGGTGGTTTCGCTCCCGCGTTCCGGCACCACCGGCTGCCCCGGCCCACGCTCAAGAAATGGCCTCTAACCGAACGATCGTGGCTCCTCCGAATGACCGTGTGCGACTCATCGTCGCGTCTTCGGTGATGCTCACGTTCATCTCCTTCTGGCGCGCAGCCGCCATTGTCCTCAATGACCTCGGATCTTCGGCTTTCTACGCCGGCGGCATCGCCGAGCAGGCCGTGGGAGCTGCCGCGCCGTGGTTCATCCTCGGCATCATGCTCTTCAGCTTCGCGGTCCGCGCGGTCTACGTCGAGAGCTGCTCGATGTTCACGCGTGGCGGCGTCTATCGCGTAGTCAAAGAGGCTCTCGGAGGCGGCTTCGCCAAGCTCAGCGTCTCGGCGCTGATGTTCGACTACATTCTCACCGGGCCGATCTCGGGCGTGTCGGCCGGCCAGTACATCACGGGCCTGCTGAACGAGATGCTGACCGTCGTCAATCAGAGTCACTGGCTTCCGCCCGCGCTGATGGACGCCCATGGCAATGCCATCCAGTTCAACATGGACTACACCTCGGCTCTGCTCGCCGCCGCGGTCACAACCTATTACTGGTGGCAAAACATCAAGGGCATCGAGGAATCGAGCGACAAGGCCCTCCGCGTTATGCAGATCACCACGGTGATGGTGATCGTCCTGATGATTTGGGGCTGTTACACGGTAGCCATCCGGGGAGCGCACCTGCCGCCATCGCCCATCCGCTCTCATCTGCATTTCAGCACCGACGCGCTCGGGTTCCT
>DATJWJ010000228.1:0-66927 GCA_035501355.1 Bryobacteraceae bacterium
TTCGACCCGATGCCGACCATCGCGTGATCCCAAGCGTTCAGCGTAATTTCCACTTTGTGCAAGAACCGTTCCTGCGCCAGGATGACGTGCGCTTCTTTTTCTCCCCGGCGGTCGATCATCTTGGAAAGCTTCTGCAGCTTAGTCTCGAACTTTGCGCGTGCCTTGGGAGGAAATGCTTCGTGCCTACCGGTATAGCTGATTTTCATGGAATGTACCTCTCTCCTGAACGCGCACAACGGAACCCACGGCAGCGCGTTTTAGCCGAATTGGAATGCCGTGATGTCCTGTGCGCTTTGAACGAGAAGTTCTTCAGTTACGAACCCGCCGCTGGTGCGTTGACGGGATTTTCATGTCTTCGCGGTATTTGGCAACCGTTCTGCGAGTGACGTCGATACCTTCCTCCTTTAGCCGCGCCGTGATCTGCTCGTCGGTCAGCGGATGCTGGGTATCCTCCTCCTCGATCATTTTCTTGACCCTGCGCTTCAGGATCAGCAGCGGCGTTGCGCTGCCTGCGATACCCTGCACGGCTTCCGAGAAGAAATAGCGGAGTTCGAATACGCCCTGCGGCGTGTCGGCGTATTTGCTGGCCACCGCGCGACTGACGGTGGAGGGATGCACACCAATCTCCTCGGCCACTTCCTTGATCATCATCGGCTTGAGCTGGTCGATACCATGCTCCAGAAATTCCAACTGGCGGCGAACAATGGATTGGCAAACTTTGAGAATGGTCTGCTTGCGCTGCTCGATGTTTTTGATAAGTTGAATGGCAGCCGCATAGCGGTCCTTGACGTAATTCCTGATTTCCTTGCTGGGCTCCTGATCGCGATCCAGCATCTTGCGGTATTGCGCGTTCAAGCGCAGTTGCGGCAAATCGTCGTCGTTCAACTGGATGATATATTCGTCGCCTTCTTTAAAAATATAAACATCCGGTTCCACCTGGCGCGCGCCCGGACCGGAGTAGCGCAGGCCGGGATAGGGATCCAGATGGCGGATGAGACCCACCGCGATCTGCACGTGCTCCAGCGGCCGCCCCAGTTGTTTGGCGATTTCCTTGAGTTGCCGGGTCTCCAGCAGCTTCAAGTGATTGGAGACGATTTGCCACGCCACGCCGCCGCGGCCATTGCGGCTTTCCAGTTGCAAAAGCAGGCATTCGCGGACGTCGGTGGCTCCCACTCCAGCCGGATCGAGCGACTGTACAACCCGCAGCCCGTCCTTTACTTCCTGAATGGTGTGCTCGCCGGATTCCGCGATTTCTTCGAGCGTTGCAGTCAGGTACCCGTTCTCATCCAGATTTCCAATGATATTGGCCGCCGCATCGCGCACTTCTTCCGGCATCACCAACACGCTCAATTGCGAATGCAGATGGTCGGCTAGAGTGACGGGCGAGGATAGGAAGGTTTCAAAGGATGGTTTTTCGACCGACTCCGAAGCGGGACTCTTATAACCGGGATCCAGGTATTCATCGAAAAAGGTCCCGAAATCGATTTCATCAAAAGGGTCCTTATCGGTCTTTTGCTCGGTGGTTTCGGCCTCTGGCGCAGGCGTGGCAGCGGCGACTTCCGCCGAGACTGGAGCTGTGCCATCCAGATCAAAATCGCCAACGTGGTCTCTGAAGTCTACAGCTTCGCCCGGCGTCTCGGCTTCCGGGGCTTCAACCTCCGGCGCTGACGCCCCATTCATCGTCTCCAGAATCGGCTGATCCGACGGTTCGGACTCGCGCTCCCGCTCCAGAATCGCCTGAACTTCTTCAGGAGTCAGCTCTTCCACGCCGTCGGCAGTTTCCTCCAGCACGGGATTCGCCGCGATCTCCTGGGTGATCATGTCTTTCAACTCCAGGCGATTCAACTGGAGGACCGTCACCATCTGCACCAGGCCCGGCGTCAGAATCTGCTTCTGAGAGACCTTCAGTTGCAGTCTGGGCGAAAGCATGGACATCTGTAGTCATGATAACACCGGTTCTTACGGCTTTTTCCAGCAATTTCTGCAATTCGAAGCCAGGGGGCAACTCCTTCCGTATCAATCTGATGACAGGATGGATGAAACTGCATTGAACGGCCGGCCAGCACGCGGCTGCTAGAATGGCGGGTTAAATGCTCAACAACAGCGAGCGCTTGGAAATCGAGCGGCTGTGGACACGGAAGCTCGAACAAGATGCAAGCGGCCTTCCACAAAGCCTTCGCCATCGCAATCTTGAACCGCCTAGCGCGGAGTTCTTGCACGCTCTGGCCACCGGAACAGGTACCCGGCGAATGGTCGAGATCGGAGGCTCCAGCGGAATCTCCACCATCGCGCTGGCGGCCGCCGCGCGCGACACCTCCGGGCATCTCCTTTCAATAGAGATCGAGCCCGCGCGGCAAAGCGAAGCGCGGGAGACGCTGGCGCGGCTTGGCCTGGGTTCGTTTGTGGATTTTGTGCTCGCCGGCGCAGCCCAGGTTCTTCCCCGACAGCCGGCCTTCGATCTGGCGCTCATTGACTGCGAGAAAGAAGACTACATCCGTTTCTTTGACATGCTTACGATGCGGGAAGGCGGAATCGTCGTGGCCGACAACATCATTTCGCATGCGCTCGACGGCTACGTCGGGCACGTGCGAGGCCGCGTCGGCGTGGAATCCATCACGCTAGCCATCGGCAAGGGGCTGGAAGTGACCCGCTTCGTTCGTGGTCGCACCTAAGCCAAGCGATTTTACTTTCTTCTTACAACCCTGCAACGTCGCGAGCAGTTAAGCCAGCGTCCAATTGAACATGAAGAGAATCTTTCTCGCTGTTCTTGTGCTCGCACTCCGCGCCAGCGCCCAGGATCCGCAAACCGCGGGACCTCGCGCCACATATACCGATGCCGCGCACAACACCGTTCTACTGGAGTTGAACGGGAAACAGTATTTGGTCGATGTGGCCGCGCACAGCGTACGCGAGACTGGTTCACAATCCCCGGCCGCGCCGTCATCCGCCGCCGATCTCTTTGGGCAGAACTGCGCAAGCTGTCATGGCGCCGACGGCAAAGGCATCCGGGAACGCGGCACTCCCGACTTTACCAGCCGATCGATTCAGACCAGCCTGAGCGACCGCCAGATCGTCGAAACCATCCGCAATGGCAAAGGAGCGATGCCGGGCTGGTCCGGCAAGCTCTCCGATTCGCAGATCTCGGAGTTGGCTGCGTACGTCCGTTCCTTCGCGACTAGCAGTTCTGGCGTCGGCTCTTCGGCGCAACAGACTGCCTCCGGAGTCTACGATTCCGGTGATGACGTCCTAGTCACGTTGCCAACCGGCCGCCCGGTGGACCGGCACGGCCTCTACTTGAATTTCTCCCACCGCTTTGCCTATGACTCCGCCGTCTCCGGCCCGGCCCGCGGCGCGGAATTGTTTGGTCTGGACAACTTCGCGCTGTCGTCGTTCGGCTTTCGATATGGTGTAACAGACAAGCTTTCGGTCGATGTGTGGCGATCACCGTCGTTCATCGATCGCCCCATCCAATTGATGGCGGCGTACAACCTGCTCGATGAGCACCACGCTGCGCCGTTCAATCTGGCGGTGCGCGCTTCCATCGAAGGACAAGATAATTTCCGCAAGAATTACACCGAGAACCTGGAGGCCATCTTCTCGCGCAGCCTGACATCGCACGCGCAGTTTTATGTCGTGCCAACCATGTCCTTCAATGACCGGGAACTGCTGATGGGATCTCTGAAGTCCAGTCAGATCCGCGACGTGCCCGGCATCAATGCCTTTTCAACCGGCTTTGGCATCGCGGTGGACATTCGCCCCACCGTCGCATTGCTGCTGGAAGCCATTCCAACGCTGGTGAACAGCGAGGAATTGGGCATCCACCGCCCGGCCTTCTCGTTCGGAATCCAGAAGAAAATCTACCGGCACGCATTTACGCTGGCTCTAACCAATAGTCCCGGCACAACAGTTTCGCAGCGCGCCGGAACAAACGCGACATTCCTGGGCGAGCCAAGCGCCGACACGTTCTCCGGCCTATTCATCGGTTTCAACATCACGCGCCAGATTCACTGAGATTCTTAGCGCGCACGCGGCCGATCGCTAGTCGATAATCGACTGATACACCAGGCTCCGCGACAACGCATGGATCGGCAGCGTGGTCCCTAGACTTTGGTGCTGCAGCATCCCGACGAACGCCAGATCTTTCACCGGATCGATCCAGAACCAGGTGCCGGCGATCCCGAACCAACTGAACGTGCCGGTGGGAACCGGCTCGCCCGCGGCCGCGGCGTCGGTCACGATCTGAAAATCCATGCCCCAGCCCGTGCCCGGCGGCATGGTCTTGAGCGGCTCGGGATTGACATAATTGGTGCGCATCATCTCTACCGTGCGCGGCGCCAGCAGGCGGACGCCATTGAACTGCCCGCCTTCGAGCAGCATCTCGCAGAGGCGCGCGTAGTCCATGGCCGTGGAATACAGGCCGCCGCCTCCGGACGGTCCTTGGGGAATCACGGTCGGATCTGCGCGGGCTGCATCAATGGCGAGGCTGGTTTCAGCGAGACTCGCACCTGCGCCGCTGTGGATCTGCGCCAGGCGCGCCAGCTTCTCCTTCGGCACGTAGAACGCAGTGTCCTTCATCCCCAGCGGATCGAAGATTCGCTTCTTCGCAAATTCCGCGAACGGCATCCCCGAGAATTTCTCGATCAGGTATCCCTGCACGTCGACGGCGATGCTATAGGACCAGCGCGTGCCAGGCTGGGCCAGCAGCGGAACCTTCGCCAACCCGTCGATCATGGTCTGTAGCGGCGCGTTCGGGTTCAGCAGATTCTGCTCGATGATCATTTTGTCCACCGGATTATTCGGGCTCAGCACGTAGCCCAGGCCGGCCGTGTGCGTCATCAGCTCGCGCATGGTCATGGAGCGCTTGGCGTCTTCGAGCTTGGGTGAGCCATCCTCGTTCTTGCCCGTGTAGACCTTCAGCCGGGCGAATTCGGGGATGTAGCGCGACACCGGATCGTTGATCTGCCACTTGCCCTCTTCGTAGAGCATCATCATCGCGACGCCGGTGACCGGCTTGCTCATGGAGTAGATACGAAAAATGGAGTCCTTCTGCACGGCATCCGGCTTGCGCACGTCCAGCACGCCGTCGCCGTTGAAGTCCACCACCTTGCCGTGCCGCTCCAGCAGCCAAACCAGCCCCGCGACCTTCTTGCCCTCGACTTGTTGTTTCAGTCCGGCATCCAGCCGGCTCAACCTCTCCGCGGATATGCCTTCCGATTCAGCCGGCGCAGACCCGAGATCGCGAGCCCGTGTTTCCGCGACTTTTGCAGCCGCCGAAATAGCGCGGTGCGGCGCCTGAGCCAATGATGTAATCGTGAGCGCTGCCGCGCCGAACAACGCGAGCAAGCCAACCGCGACGGGGCGAAAATGTCGAGTCATAGATCTCCTTCTGTTTCTCGATTTTGGTTTCAATCATAACACTGAAGATCCGCGGGTTTGGCGGAGTCTCCAACCCAGCTTCAGTCTGGCATGAGCACCGGAATCACCCTGTTTCCATGCCGGCGATAAATCCGAAAATCCGAGTCCAGCGTGAAGACCTCTCCCGATGGGTGGAGCTCTGACAGTCTTACCAGACACGCATCGGCCAAAGACATCGGCCGGTTCCGATAGCGCTGCATGAGCGCTCGCAAATCCGTCTGCTCCTTCTCAACTGAAAGCACGACGCGAATCGCTCCCCGCTCTAGCAAGTCAAAAATAGCGTCCGCATCGCTGCCTTCCCGGCCCAGGAGAAACGCCGCCTCGGTAAGGACCGGCTCGCACGTGAGAAGGGGAGGTTTGAGCTGTTTCCACTGCTCGACAGCCCATGCATGGTGCCTAAGCCCCCTAGCCAGAAAGCTGACCAGCGGGCCGGTATCAAGTAGTCCCGGGCCTCCGCTCACTTACCAAAATCTTTCATGTATTTCGGATTCTCCGCCAGATCTTTAGGCAGCCCCTTCACGGAACCGGCAAGATCGCGCGCCAGATCGTAACACGAAGCTCCACGCCGGCCCGACCGCTGGCGCAACACGATCTGCAGGCCTTCGCGAATCAGCCGCGATTTCGTCACTCGCCTGGCCTTAGCCTCTCCTTCGAGCTGCGTAAGAAGATCGTCAGGCAGCTTTAGAGATATGGTCCGCATATCGACATGGTATTACGTCCGGTTTCGGAGCGCAATACCGCAGTCTGCGCGAGCTCCAAGGGGCACCACCGCCCCGGCTCCAGCTCCCTGTCTCCCCGCGCCTCACCTGTCACAATAGAAATACATGACCGGCAACGAAATACGCCAGAAGTTTCTCGATTACTTCGCCTCGCACGGCCACCGGATCGTCCGCAGCTCCTCGTTGGTGCCCGCCAACGACCCCACGCTGCTGTTCGCCAATGCCGGCATGAACCAGTTCAAGGACGTTTTCACCGGCCTCGAGAAACGCGACTATTCGCGCGCCACTTCCGCCCAGAAGTGCGTCCGTGCGGGCGGCAAGCACAACGATCTCGACAACGTCGGCTACACGCGCCGTCACCACACCTTCTTCGAGATGTTGGGCAATTTTTCCTTCGGCGACTATTTCAAAAAGGAGGCCATTGCGTTCGCCTGGGAACTTCTGACCAAGGAATTCGGCCTGCCCAAAGACAAGCTCTACGCCACCGTCTTCCGCGAGGACGACGATGCCGAGCGCCTCTGGCAGGAAGTTGCGGGAATGCCGAAAACCCGCATCGTCCGCTTAGGCGAAGAGGACAACTTCTGGCAGATGGGCGACACCGGGCCGTGCGGCCCCTGCTCGGAAATCCACTACGATCTCGGACCCGATGCCGGTCCGGCTGAGTTTCCCAACGGCGAACGATATCTGGAAATCTGGAACCTGGTCTTCATGCAGTTCGAGCGCTTCGCCGACGGAAAAATGACGCCGTTGCCGCGGCCATCCGTCGACACCGGCATGGGACTGGAGCGCATGGCCTGCGCGATGCAAGGCGTGATCTCCAACTACGACACCGATCTTTTCCGGCCCCTCATCCATCGCGCTGCCGAGCTGGTCGGTGTCAGCTACGGCGAGAACGAACGCACCGACGTCGCGTTGCGCATCAATGCCGACCACTCCCGCGCCACCACGTTCCTGATCCACGACGGCGTTGTTCCATCCAACGAAGGACGCGGCTACGTGCTTCGAAAAATCATGCGCCGGGCGATTCGCAACGCCCGCATGATCGGGCGGCAGGAGCCGTATCTCTACCAGCTCACCGGATTCGTAGCCGAGCTGATGAAGCCGGGCTATTCGGAATTGATGGAAAGCGTCCAGCGCGTCGCTCGCGTGGTCAAGGATGAAGAGCATCGCTACGCCACGACGTTCCAGGTGGCCGAAAAGGTCTTCGTTGATGAAGCCAAGTCCGCGGCCAACGGCGTGATCCCAGGTCCGGCCGCGTTCAAACTTTACGACACCTACGGGCTGGCTCTGGACGAGCAGGATGAAATGGCTCGAGAGCGCGGGCTTAGTATCGACCATCCCGGCTTCGAAGCCGAGATGGAAAAGCAGCGCACCCGTGCGCGCGCCAGTTGGAAGGGTGCCGAAAAGGCACAGATCAATCCGATTTTCCAGAGCTTGCCGAAAACTGATTTTGTCGGCCGAGAGACGCTCAGCGCCGACGCCACGGTGTTGGCGGTGGTTGACGACCAGATCATCCTCGACCGCACGCCATTCTACGCCGAGTCAGGCGGGCAGGTAGGCGACACTGGTTTCTTGGTCTCGGACGAAACCGGTGCCAGCATTCGCGTGGATACTGCTGCCTACGGAGCCCCAGGTGTCATCGCTCACAAATCCGCTGCCCCCATCGCATTCAAGAAGGGGGACACGGTTCGGGCCCTCGTCGACGCCGAAACACGTGCCGCCACCATGCGCAACCACACCGCTACGCATCTGCTTCACGCCGCCCTGCGCACCGTCCTGGGCACCCACGTCAAGCAGGCTGGCAGCGTGGTGGACCCCAATCGCCTGCGCTTCGACTTTACGCACTACGCGCACACCGATCCCGAAGAGCTGGCCGAAATCCAAAAGCTCATCAACGACGAAATCCTCAAGAACATCGAAGTCCACACCGATGTCATGGACCTGGACCAGGCCATCAACACCGGCGCCATGGCTCTGTTCGGAGAAAAATACGGGGACCGCGTGCGGGTGGTTCAAGTCCCCGGATTTAGCAAGGAACTCTGCGGAGGCACGCACGTCCATCGCACCGGCGATATCGGCCTGTGCCTGATCACGCACGAAGCCAGCATCTCGGCCGGAGTCCGCCGTATCGAAGCGGTCACCGGCGAAACAGTTCTGGACAAGCTGCGCGAAGAAGAGCGCTTGTCGCGCGAAGCACAAGAAAAAATCGCCGAAGAAAAGCGTGCGCTTGAAAAGCAGCTCGAACAAATGAAAGAGAAGCTCGCGCATGCTCAAGTAGCCGGCGTCGAGGGCGGTTTCAAAGAAATTAAGGGCGTCAAGGTTTTGGCCGCCGAAGTCCCGGGTATGGATCGCGCACAGCTGCGTATTATGGTCGACTCGCTGCGCGTCCGATGGAAGACCACGGTGGTTGTGCTCGCTTCTGCCGAGGATTCCAACGTCTCCATCGTTTCCGGCGTCACCAAGGATCTGACATCCAAAGTCCACGCCGGCAAACTGGTGGGCGCCGTCGCTCAAGCCGTCGGAGGAAAAGGCGGCGGCCGGCCCGACATGGCGGAAGCCGGCGGCAAGAATCCGGCCGCGCTGGCTGGCGCGCTCGACGCGGTCTACAGCGCCGTCGAGGGGATGCTCTGACCGTGCAAACGTACGACGCCATCGTGGTCGGCGCGGGCCCTACCGGGCTGGCCTGTGGAATCGAGCTTAAGCAGCGCGGCGTCAATTCGCTGCTCATCGAAAAAGGCTGCCTGGTGAACTCGCTCTACAACTATCCGACCCACATGGTCTTCTTCACCACGCCGGAACTGCTCGAAATCGGCGGCCTCCCCATGACCTCGCTCAACGAAAAACCCGGCCGCACCGAAGCGCTGAAATATTATCGCCGTGCCGCCGAGTACTATCAGCTCAGCATCAATCAATACGAGCGCGTACTCGCCATCCTCGGCGACAACGGCAACTTCCTTGTCACCACCAGCAAAACCGAATACCGCGCGCGCAAGATCGTGCTGGCCACCGGCTATTACGATCTACCAAATAAGTTGAACGTGCCAGGCGAAGAGCTCGAAAAGGTCATCCACTACTACAAAGAACCGCATCCTTACTATAACCACGACGTGCTGGTCGCCGGCGCCAAGAATTCCGCCGCCATTGCCGCGCTGGAATTGCACTGGACCGGCGCGCGCGTCACTTTAGTCCACCGCGGCAAGGGCATTTCCGATCGCGTCAAGTACTGGATCAGACCCAACATCGAGAATCGCATCAAGAGCGGAGAGATCCCCGCTTATTTCAATACCAACATCGTCGAGATTCAACCGCACTCAGTTGTACTGAATACCCCGGACGGCCTGGTCACTCTGAAAAATGATTTCGTGTTCGCCATGACAGGCTACCGGCCGGATCTGGAATTCCTGGCCTCGCTCGGCATCCGGCTGGATCCGGAATCGCAGCGGCCGCGCACCAATCCCGAGACGCTCGAAAGCGACCGGCCCGGCATTTTTCTCGCCGGGGTAATCGTGGCAGGCATGCACACCAACGAAATCTTCATCGAAAACGGGCGCTTTCACGGCAAGAAAATCGCCGAAGCTATCGCCGAATCTCTTTCTTCCACGCAACTGTTATCATCGACCACATGACACGCAGAGACTTTGCTAAGTTAGCCGCCGCCGCGCCGCTGGCCTGCGCGGGACCGGCGTTTGCAAAGATCAACTCCAAAATCGACGGCGTCATGATCGGCGCCCAAACCTACAGCTTCCGCGACCTCTCTCTGGATCAATGCATCAACGGCATGAAGGACATCGGTCTCGGTTACGCCGAGTTTTGGATCGACAAGATCGAGCCTTCCAATCCCGAGCAATTGAACGCCTGGCGCAGCAACCCGCCCATGGACGAAATCAAGACCGTCCGCAAGAAGTTCGAAGATGCCGGCATTGAAATTTACGCCGTCAACATCAGCTTCCGCGACGACTTTACCGACCAGCAGATCGACAAAGGCTTCGAAATGGCCAAGGCGCTCGGGACGAACCGCATTACCGCATCCTCAAACGTCGACATTAGCCCGCGCGTCGACAAATTCGCGCAGCAGCATCAAGTCTACGTCGGCTTTCACAACCACGACAGCATGCGTCCCAACGAGTTCTCTACTCCCGACGATTGGAAAAAGGCCATGGAAGGGCGCTCCAAGTACATCTGCATCAACCTCGATATCGGCCACTTCACCGCCGCCAATTTCGATCCGGTCAGTTTCCTCGAAGAGCATCACAGCCAGATTCTGACGGTGCACTTGAAGGACCGGAAGAAAAACCACGGCGCCAACATGCCCTGGGGCCAAGGCGAAACCGACATTCGCGGCGTGCTGCAATTGCTCAAGCTCAAGAAATATCCGATTCCCGCCATGATCGAGTACGAGTACAACAAACCCGGACTCGATACAATCGCCGAAGTTACAAAATGTTTTAACTACTGCAAGCAGCAACTCGCCGTTTAGTCGCGCGCCTTGGGGCCGTGCAGGACGGTTGATTCTTTCAACTTGGCTAGCTCGCGCCGGGCGATCTGAGCCCAGGAACTGCCGGGGTCCAGCTTCAGATACAACTTCCAATGCTGGACCGCCTTGAGCGGCTGTCCGGTGGCCTGGTAGAGCAGCGCGACGTTATAGTGCGCATCGGCGTAATTGGCGTGAATCTTGATGGCCGCCAGATAATGGCTCAACGCGCGGGGACGATCGCCGCGCTCGTCATACAAATTCCCCAGATTGAAATGCGCCAGGGCATATTGGGGATCCACTTCGAGCGCCTTGCGATAGTGCTGTTCGGCCTGCCGCCAGTCGTGCAGATTGAAGTACACTGTGCCCAAGTTCACCAGTGCGCCGGCCGATCCGGGATCGATCTCGGACGCCTTGGAATAGGCCGCGATGATTTCCTGCACCGGAGCGCCGGTCTGCTCCAGCTCCAACCCGCGTTCGAACCAGTGTTCGGCCTCGCGCCGGGACTTGATCGCCTGCGCCATGTTCTGTTCAGCACGGCCGGGAAACGCTGCCAGCTTGTTGATCTCGGCTTGGTCGAAATCGAGCAGCAACTGCCCCGAGATCGGCTCCATTTTCTGTCCCGCAAACTGAACTTGAATCTTTCGCCCTTGCGAGTAGATTTTGACTTCAGTGAGCGGATTGTGGACGTCCTTGAGCTTGGTTCTCAGCGCGTGCAGGGCCTGCCGGATCTGAGCCGCCGGAATCTTGCTGGCCCGCAAAGCGATCAGCGTCCGCAGCGCCAGAATGTCGGAAAAACTGAACGATCCGGTGGACGATATCAGATTCTGCCGCTCCCAGGCGCGCAGTTGTTGAGCGGAAACACCGAATTTCCTGCAAACTTCTGCGCGCGAATACGCCTGCTTGGTCGCGGAAGCTGGCACGGTGAAAGTGTAACACTTGCGGTTTCGCGCCGACTGCTGAACCGCAAGTACCAGTACGCGCACCTCAGACCGGCCATCTGAATTTTTGCGACCCTGTGTTACACTTCGATGGAAAGCTGAGACTGGGCTCATTGTTGGTTTTGCGGCCCTCGCTGGAAACCGGGGTAACGGCGGAAAAGCTTGTCTAGAAAAACGGCCATCATCATTGGCGCGGGTCCAGCCGGTCTTACCGCCGCCTTGGAACTGTGCACCCGCACGGGCATCCATCCGGTGGTGCTCGAAAAGAGCCACGCGGTGGGTGGGCTGGCGCGCACCGTAAATTATAAGGGCAACCGCATCGACATCGGCGGGCACCGATTTTTTTCAAAATCGGATCGCGTGATGGACTGGTGGCTGCGAATTCTCCCCGTCGAAGCGACCCGGCGCGACGAAGTCCACCTTGTTTATCATCACCAGACGCACACCATTGCCGGACGCAACGGAGGTCCCGATCCCGGAGCCGCCGACAAGGTCATGCTGATCCGACCGCGCTTGTCTCGCATTTATTTCATGCGGAAGTTTTTCGACTACCCGCTGGAGCTTAGCGTGGAGACGCTGTGGAAACTGGGGCCCTTCCGGACCGCGCGAATCGCCCTGAGCTATTTGCGCGCCGCCATGTTCCAACGCCAGGAGCGCACACTCGAAGACTTCTTCATCAATCGTTTCGGAACCGAGCTGTATCGCACTTTCTTTAAGTCTTATACCGAAAAAGTGTGGGGCGTGCCATGCGATCAGATCAGCGCGGCTTGGGGTGCGCAGCGCGTCAAAGGGCTTTCGATTTCCAAGACCCTGCTCGACGCCGCCAAGCGGAAACTGGGCGGTTCCAACGGAAACGGCAGGCTTTCCCAAAAGTCCGGCGAAACTTCTTTGATCCAGGAATTCCTGTATCCGAAGTATGGAGCCGGCCAGATGTGGGAGGAGGCGGCCTGTCAGGTTCGCAGGCAACAGGGCGAAATTCTGCACGGCTGGTCAGTTGAGCGCATCGAACAATCCGGGCAAAGTCGCATCACCGCCGTTTGGGCGCGTCATTCTGAAAGCGGAGAGTTGCGCCGCTTCGCCGGCGACTATTACTTCTCCACCATGCCGGTCAAAGAGCTGGTGGAAGCGATGCAGCCGGAGGCGCCGGGGGAAATCCGCAATGTGGCGTCAGGTTTGCTGTACCGCGATTTCATCATGGTCGGATTGCTGTGCCGGCGTTTGGCGCTCTCAAACGGCGCCCAGAACAGAGTTCAGGACAATTGGATTTATATCCACGACCCGGGCGTGCGAGCGGGCCGGCTGCAGATCTTCAATAACTGGAGTCCCTACATGGCAGCGGATCCATCCCAAGTCTGGATCGGGCTGGAATACTTCTGCTACCAGAGCGACCCCTTCTGGCGCCAGCCTGATGCCGAGATCATGGAACTGGCCAAGCGCGAACTCGCCGCCATCGGGGTGCTCGATCCCGACGATATCCTGGATGCCACGGTGGTCCGCGTGCCTAAGGCCTACCCGGCCTATTTCGGATCTTACGATCAGTTTCCTCGGATCGTCGAATGGGCCGATCAATTTGAAAATCTCTTTTTGATCGGGCGCAACGGGATGCATAAATACAATAACCAGGATCACTCCATGCTGGCCGCCATGACTGCCGTGGACAACATCATCGGCGGCATCGATTCGCGGGAGAATCTCTGGTCGCTCAATACCGAAGAAGAGCACCACGAGGAGCGAAAGGCGCGGGCGGCCAGCGCCGGCCGGTAGCTGGTAGCGCAAATCGCGGGGCGGGCGGCTGCTGGCAACGACGAACGGCGCTGCGGTGTTTAGCGTACTTCTTTGGCCGCCGCTGATTTCTTTCTATCACCGGGCCGGCCGGGCCACTCAAGACGAGCTAGCGGACACAACGGGACCCTTCGATCACTTGGTGAAGTCCAGCGCTGAAGGTTCGTACCGAGTTCGATTGCGCCTGCAATTGTGCGGCAGCACTGGCCGTCTCCTCGCAACTAGCAGCCTGCGACTGTGCAACTTCGTTGAGCTGAGCGACGGCGACATTAATCTGGGCAATGCTTTCGGTCTGCGATTCCGTCGAGCCTGTGATTTCAGATATTCCGCCGTTTGCGTCGGCAATTTTGCTGGCGATATCGGCCAAGGCTGTTGTCAGCTTTGATTCGTTCGCCGCGCCCTGATCGCTACTAGCAAGGGAACGGTGGATGAGCGTCGCGGTCTCTTGCGCCGCGCTGGAGGCACGTTGCGCCAGATTCCTCACCTCGTCGGCTACGACGCTAAATCCCGCTCCGGCTTCGCCAGCTCGCGCCGCTTCCACGGCTGCATTCAGGGCGAGGATATTGGTTTGAAATGCGATCTCCTCGATAGATTTGATGATCTTAGTGACGTCACGGGAAGCCCGATTCATTTGTTGAATTGCCGCGTTCATATCGTGCATTTCGCGAGTGCCTTGCTGTACGGCTTGGCTGACTTCGGCCATGCGCTGGCGCACATCCTTTGCGCTCGTAGCGTTGCGCCGGCAAGACGCCTGAAGCTGCTCCAACGACGCGCTGGTCTGTTCCAGTGAAGCTGCCTGCTGCGAAGTGCGTGATGCGATCTCTTGACTTGCGGACGCTACCTGATCCGCCGCGCTGGTTGTTTCGTTAGCCACCCGATTCAGTTCGGCAGCGGTGCGGCGAATCGGGGCTGTTAACGAGCGGGTCGTGAGATAGCAGAATGCCAGGGAACACATCAGATCAAACGCCGTGAACAGAAGGATGAGATTGCGTGAATGTCCGACAATCGCTTCCACGTCGTCCACATAGACGCCCGAGCCGATGACCCATCCCCACTCCGGATACAGCTTCACATAGGAAATTTTTGGGGAAGCTTCCTTTTCTCCCGGTTTGGGCCACATATAGCGCACCACACCGTCGCCATGCTCCTTACAAATCCTGGCAGCCTCCACGAATAAGGCGAGCCCATTGGGGTCCACAATATCGGAGAGGTCCTTACCCTCCAGGGCGGGATTGGTCGGATGCATGATCATTACCGGACGTTCATCATTGATCCACACGTAGTTGCCATTCCCATAACGAGCTTTCCGCAGCACTTCCTTTGCGGCTGATTTCGCTTGGGCAAGCGATATCGCGCCCGAAGCGGCTTGTTGCCCGTAATATTGGACAATCCCCCAACTGGCCTCGACAATCTGGCGAGTCGCTTCTGTCTTCATCTCATAGCTCTTGGTCCGTTGCGCTGGCAGCAGCCAAGTCAACAAAAAGACCGGGAATGCCACGGTGAGTGCTGCGCCCATGGCCAGCACTTTGGTCGAAAACTTCAACTGTCCTAATCTTTCTTGGATTCCGGCCATTCGTGAATTCCTACCACACGTCCATCCGAGCCCTTCCGTAACACTTATCGTCTGAAACGACACTCCTTTTGAGGCGCTTTGAATTGCAGACGCAGCGGTAACCGTCTTTCTTTTCGATTGAAACGGGTTCTCTTGAAGCGGAACGCTAGACCTGGCGAGAGTGCGCCAGCCGGTAAATACGAACGGCGCTCGCGCGTCGGGCATCGCTGCGAATCAGAAAATTCCGAATCCCGCCACCAGACGTTTCGAGCCCAGCAGAATGGCGAGCACGCACAGAATAATCGCCACCAGGGAATTCTGGCGAGTCGGTCCGCGGCCCGTCAGGTGCGCCACCACGCTGAAGATGAATCCGGCGAACGCGAACGGGATGTTCAACCAGTTGAGCCAGCCGAAACACGGAATAAAACCAACCAGCATTCCACCCAAAGCCAGGATGCCCCAGGCCAGGCTCAGCGCTTGCATATGACACCTTTCCGCCGCACGAAGGCCAGCACTCCGACTTCGTTAGTCATGAACATCAGGTAGAGAGGGATGCCGGCATGGTTGGCGCGCTGCGCATTGCCAAACTGGCCCTCGGAAATATCCAGAAAGCTGGTGGTCATGCCGCAAAACGCGCATTCGCGGTGGTATTTTACTTTCCATTCGCAGGGCGGGAGCAGGTGCGCCAGCCGCTCGCGGCCGAGCGCGAAAGGCGCAGCCAGCGTGGCCAGAATGATGAGGCTCACCACCAGCCAGACAATCCGCAGCGCCGGTCTGAGATCTGCCGCTAAAATTCGCATCCGCTCATTCTATACGATAGAGTGGTAAATTAAGTTCACGGTATGTTGTCGGTTGTAATTCCTATTCACAACGAAGAACCGTCCATACTGCCGTTGTATGACCGTCTCACGGCAGTGCTGGAGCCGCTGCAAAAACCCTACGAGATTATCGTCGTGGACGACGCCTCCACGGACCGCAGTTTCGACTTGCTGGCGAATCTGGTGGAGACGGACACGCATCTGAAAGTGATCCGGCTGCGGCGCAATTTCGGCCAGACCGCGGCGCTATCGGCCGGCTTCGACGAGGCGCAGGGAAGCGTGATCGTGTCGCTGGATGGCGATTTGCAGCATGCACCGGAGGACATCCCCGTGCTGCTCGCAAAAATCGAAGAGGGCTACGACATCGCCAGCGGCTGGCGCAAGGAGCGCGTCGACAACGCCATCACGCGTAAGCTGCCGTCGCGCGTGGCCAACTGGCTGATGGCCAAGGCGTCCGGCATCGAGCTGCGCGATTTCGGCACTACCTTCAAAGCCTACCGCGCCGAGATTCTTAAAGAGATCAACCTGTACGGTGAGCTGCACCGCTTCATCCCGGCGCTGGCCAGTTTCTACGGAGCGCGCATTGTGGAGGTGCCCATCCGCAATACGCCGCGTCTGGCGGGCGGTTCACACTACGGCCTGGGCCGCGTCTTCAACGTGATGTTCGACATTGTGACCATCAAATTTCTGCTCAAGTATTTCACGCGCCCCATGCATTTCTTCGGACGCGTGGGATTGCTGGGCGTGACGCTGGGGAGCGCCATCCTGGGCTGGCTCGCGATGTACAAGCTGCTGGGACACGAGTTGGTGAGCGAACATGGCCCGCTGATGATCGCCGGAGGATTGCTGCTTCTCGCCGGCCTGATGATGTTCAGCACAGGTCTGCTGGGAGAAGTTCTGATGCGCACTTACTTCGAAAGCCAGGGCCGTCGCATTTACGCGGTGCGCGAGATCCGTTGCCGGCGCGAACCAGTGGCGCCCGCCTAGGCGTTAAGTCCGTTCATCCGCGGTTAAGACCAGCCGGTCGACCATGCGCATCAGCCAATAATTAGCAAACAGGCCCTTCATCGCTTCTCCCATTCCGGCGTGCTCGAAGACCACCGCGGTCCAGGTGGGGCGCGTAATCACCGGATCGAGCAGCGCCAGCAGCCCGCGCTTGCCGTCAAAGACCGCCAGCTTCATGGGCAGCGAGTCGATCTGAGCAACTTCCACGCCCGCGGCCGCGTAGTCCTCCAGGCGCTGGCGGTGGGCCGCATCCAGCGTTCCGGCCTCGATCAGCAGGCGGCAAGTGACGCCGCGCTGTCGCGCCTTCTTCACCAGTTGCTCGTCCAGAGGATCCACAGCGTAAGGGGGCCGCGAGAATTCCAGATACTCGCTCGAGACCTCCGACAGCATGCGCCGGTATTGGATCGCGGTCTGCTCGGGGTCGCTCACGATACGCAGGTAATCCAGCGTTCCACGCTCGCCTCGGCCTTCCGAATAGGCATCGGTCAGGTCCGTCACCAGCGTGTCGGCCATGCGGGTTTGATCGCTGAGTTCCCGCTGCAGGACTTGGGAGCGGCGCGAAAGGTAGCTAGGCAACGCCAGGCTGGGCTCAACGGCGGAGAACAGCTTGGTTTTTTCCTGGATCACCTGCGCGAAACCCTTCTCCACCAGGCTGTCCAGAACTTCGTAGATTTTTTGCCGCGGCACATGCGCGCGTGCCGCCAGCTCCAGCGCCTTGAAGCGTGGATGGCCGATCAGCACCAAATAGGAGCGCGCTTCATACGCGTTCAGGCCAAGTTGCTGCAGGCGGCGCCAGAACCGCTGGAAGTCCATCTCGGGCAGCTCAGGGGTCATCGAATTTCCATTCCAGGTAGCGTGCTTGGCTTCAGAAAAGCTTCACCGGAACACCACTGAGGCGCGCCACGCATGATGTGTCCTTGAGCATATCAGATGCCCGCAGCCGTTTGCTGTTAGAATCGCGGTAGATCGAGTTTTTCTCTTATGCCTGACCTACCTGCCACTCTCGGCGCCTTAAAAGATAGTCATTATTCGGAAGAGCGCATTAGCGGCCGCAGCGTCAAAGAAGAGCTGCGCCAGAATTTGATCTGCAAGCTGCAACGCGGCGAGGACTTGTTTCCCGGCGTGGTGGGCTATGAAGATACGGTGATCCCGCAGATCGTCAATGCGATTCTGTCGCGGCACAACTTCATCCTGCTGGGCTTGCGCGGGCAAGCCAAGACGCGCATCATCCGCATGCTGACGGCTCTGCTGGACGAGCGGTTGCCCTACGTCGACGGATGCGAGATTCGCGACAACCCCTACCGCCCCATCTGCCGGCGCTGCCGCGATCTGATCGCCGAGCAGGGAGGCGAGACGCCCATCGCCTGGCTAGAACGTGAGGAGCGCTACGTGGAGAAGCTGGCCACGCCGGACGTGACCATCGCCGACATGATCGGAGACATCGATCCCATTAAGGCCGCGCGCGGCGGGCACGACCTATCGCATGAGTTGACGGTGCACTACGGCCTGTTGCCGCGCGCCAACCGCGGCATCTTCGCCATCAATGAGCTGCCCGACTTGGCCGGAAAGATCCAAGTGGGGCTGTTCAACATCATGCAGGAAGGCGACGTGCAGATCAAAGGCTATCCGGTGCGCCTGCCGCTGGACATCATGCTGGTGTTCACCGCCAATCCGGAAGACTACACGGCCCGCGGGAAGATCATCACGCCGCTGAAGGATCGCATCGGCAGCGAGATCCGCACGCACTATCCGATTACACTCGATCAGGGACTTTCCATCACCAGGCAGGAATCCTGGACCGAGCGCACCTCGCCCATCGGCCTGGAAACACCCAAGTACATCCGCGAGATCGTGGAGCAACTGGCGTTTCTGGCGCGCGAGGACAAGAAAGTGGACAAACGCTCCGGCGTTTCGCAGCGGCTGCCGATTTCCGTGCTCGAAAATGTGGTCTCCAATGCGGAGCGTCGCGCGCTGCGGGCGAGCGAAAACATGGCTGTTCCGCGCGTGCTGGATATCTACGCCGCGCTTCCGTCCATCACCGGCAAGCTGGAGCTGGAGTACGAAGGCGAGCTGAAGGGCGGCGACAACGTAGCGCGCGAGCTGATCCGGATGGCCGTCGGGAAGATCTACAGCAATTATTTCGAAGGCGTCAACGTCTCACAGATCGTGCAGTGGTTCGAACTGGGCGGTTCGCTGAAACTGGACGAGACCATGGACTCGGCTCGCATGGTCAAGCAACTCGCGGGCATTCAAGGTCTGATGGAAAAGACCGCGGCGCTGGGACTGGGCGCCAGTGAGCCGGACGCGATACGCGCGTCGGCGGCTGAATTTATTCTGGAGGGCCTGTACGCTCATCGCCGCATCAGCCGCAATGAAGAAGCGGGGTTCACCGCGGGCGAACGCAAGCGCGAACCACCACCGGAGGGCGGGGAAAGCCGCCGGCCGCCGCGGAGACAGTTCAATTAGCAGGATCGAGAGTGTAGTCCCATGAGATCGATTCGATATTCCCGTTACACCGGCGATGACTTCGGTCTGAGCGCCGAAGATCTGCTCAAGGCGCTGTCCGATTTTTTCCTGCAGAGCGGTTTTCAGAATCAGTACATGGGCTTCAGCGAGTGGAACCAGCACACGCTGGAAGACTTGAAGAACGCCATTCAGCGCGCGCTGGAGCAAGGCGAGATGTTCGATCAGGACCAGGCGCAGCGCATCCAGCAAGCGCTCGAAAACATGACGCCCGAGCAAATGGACGATATGCTCAACCGGCTGGCTCAGAAACTCGTCGACGAAGGCTACATCACCGAGCAGAAACAGGACAACGAAACCGGGCCGGGCGGCACCGGGAACGCCGACCGCAAAGTAAACGTCGAAATAACGGACAAATCCATCGATTTTTTGGGCTTCAAGACGTTAAAAGATCTGCTGGGGTCGCTGGGCAAGTCCAGCTTCGGTGCGCATGACACGCGCGATCTCGCCACCGGAGTCGAAACCAGCGGCGCCGCGAAACCCTACGAGTTCGGCGACACCTTGAACCTGGACATCAGCCAGACGCTTTTCTCCGCCATCCAGCGCGAAGGTCTGAAGGTCCCGCTGAACCTCGAATATTCCGATCTGCACGTGCACCAGTCGGAATATCAAAGCTCATGCGCCACCGTGCTGATGCTGGATTGCAGCCACAGCATGATCCTGTATGGCGAGGATCGCTTCACCCCCGCAAAGAAAGTCGCGCTCGCGCTCGCGCACCTGATCCGCACGCAATATCCCGGGGACAGCCTGCGCTGCGTCTTGTTTCACGATTCGGCCGAAGAGCTGCGATTGTCCGAACTGGCGCGCGTCCAGGTGGGTCCTTATTACACCAACACGCGCGACGGCTTGATCCTGGCGCAGCGTCTGCTCAACCAGGAAAAGAAGGACATGAAACAGATCATCATGATCACCGACGGTAAACCGTCGGCGCTGACGCTGGAAGACGGACGCATGTACCGCAACGCCTTCGGCCTGGATCCGCTGGTGATCAGCCGCACGCTCGAAGAAGTCAGCCGCTGCAAGAAGCAGGGGATTTTAATCAACACCTTCATGCTGGCCAGCGATTTCGGCCTGGTGAACTTCGTGCAGAAGGTCACCGAGTTGTGCCGCGGCAAGGCGTATTTCACCACGCCGTACAATCTCGGCCAATATCTGCTGATGGACTACATGAACCGCAAGACGCGGACCATTCACTAAACCGGCGCGCCGGCGATCAATCGCTGTAGATAAAGAAAGGATAGCGGTCCACCGCGAAATCGCTGCGTTTCTTCGCTAGGCACCAGGACTGTTCGCCGCGATTCTCGGGATTGTAGCCATTCTCTTCGAGAAATTTGAGCAGCGGCAAGTGGGTAGAATATTCGGCGATGAAGGTGGTGAATAGCTGCGCCACTTCGAAGCCGGCCGCCTTCACAGCCTCGCCCAGTTCGTACACGGTGTATTCGCGGAAATGCCCGATCTCTTCTTCGATGCCGGGCCCGGGCCGTTTATACAGGAAAAAGATCTGCGGATTGTCGTGACCATCCAACGTTTTGGCGACGCTGGTAACGCTGCCGACATTCGGCGTGGTGACCAGCAGGTATCCGCCTTCGCGCAGCACTCGGCGCGCTTCGACCAGCATGTGCATGGGGTCGTAGGTTAAATGCTCGATGATCTCGCCGGCGATCACCAGATCGAAATGTTCGTCAGGGTAGGGGAACGGGTCGCGCTCGGCATCGAAATGATCCACCATGCAAGCAAATTCGCCGTCGGGAAATTGCATCGTCTTGCGATCCACCCGTCCGGGCTGGCCGAAATACGCGCCCCGCACTTCGCGAGAGCCGCACAGGCGTTCGAGCAACGGCGTGATCTGCATGTAGCATCCCAACTCCAGCACTCGCCCGGTGCTTCCCGGAGGAGGCACCAACGCAAGCGTCCTAGCCAGCCGTGGGATGTGCTTCTTGAGATACGCCCGTGCGCCTTCGTCCGGCATGGGCATCTGCTCGAGCGCCTGCTCAGCCGCTTTGAGCCGCACCGTGTCAAACGGCTCGACGAACGAACGCTGCTGTGAAGCGGTCAAATGGTAATTGAGACGCCGCAGGAGATTGCGGATGAGTCGCAATGGAAGCGGCAGTTGTGGGGTGGTGGGCCGATTCATTAACTCGACACGCGCAGACTCGCCGGAGGGCTCGCAATATCGCCTACCCTGACGCTGATCTCCCTCAGGCCGGCCGAGGTAGCTGGCGGGATGGCCGCGTTCACCTGCCTCGCTTCGCCCCCATTCGCGCGCTCCACAAACAGGACCGGGATGCGCTTCCCGTCCAGGAACGCGTGAACATTATTCAGATCGGCGTTCTCCGGCAGGCCGGCAATCCACATTGCGACCACGTTGCCCATTCGCGAATCGATTTCATTTTGCTTCCAGGTCTGGCCGTCGGAAACGCCTAGGATCGCCACGTGACCGGCCACCGCCGGGATATCGAGCGCCAACGGCCGAACGTTGCTGCGCCCGCACGATCCCACTCGGACGCAGGCTTGATGCCATCCAGGAGCCAGGCCGGGCGGCAGCTTGAAGCTCGTATCCCAGTAGCCATCGCGCGGCTTGACAGCGATTGGCCGGACGCCGAAACCATCGACCTCCGGCTTGACATCCTCAATGCTCAGGCTCTGTGCGTCCCATTGGAAGGACGCGGTGACATAGTCATCCAGGCCGGACCGGAAATTGATTCCATAGTTGGAGTGATGATAGATTTCCAACAGCACCGGTGATTTCCCGCGGTCTTCCGGTTCCTCCCAGCGCCGGTAACAAGCCACGCAAGCGCTGTGCTCCAGAGTGGCGCGCAACTCCACGCGCGCGAAGCCTGCGGTGCGGCAAAACGCTAGCAGACAGGGCAGGCTCGGTCCAACCCAATTGTCGGTTTGCCCGCCAAACTCGTCGGTTTCGTAAAACTCCATCACGGCTCGCTGGTTCAAATGTTCTCCCGGGCGGTGTTCCTCGCGCAGGATGAACGAGTCCACGGCCGCCAGATCGGTGGTGAGCGCACAGACGCGCTCTAAAGCCAGCAGCGGATGTTTCAGATGGTAGAGGACGCCGAGAAAAAGCACGATGTCGAACCGGCCTACCAGTTCCGGCGTCAGTTCATAAATGTCGTGCTGCCGGTAGTCGACGCGGGAACCAAGTATCTCGTGCATCTCGCGAAACCGAGGATTGTCCCAGCAATCGATGGCCATCACTTCCGCACCACGACGTTCCATTTCGAAGCTGTACCAGCCGTCCCAGGCGCCGATATCGAGCACACGCTTGCCGCGCAGATCGCTGGGAATCGGAAACTGCGCGATGCGTTTTCTCAGGCCATCCAGAGCACAAACGCCGCGAATCTCGGTACCATCTGGCAACTCAAAGCTGTGCCACCAGCCGGTTTCCTCCCGCAGGTTTTTCCAATCCTGTACGTAGTTGAATGACCCGAAGTCGGATTTGGCGGCGGGAGGCATGGGAGTCAGCGTGCTGTGTTCTGGCGCTTACTTATTAGTAACCATATCACGCAGCCCGCCAGGCTCGACCAGCTCAGAATTCGCGCCAGCTTCATTTCGAGCCCGCCGTCGTATGCAAGTTCGACCTTGGCATCTCCGGCGAAATCGGTATTGACGATCATCTGGCCCAGGCCGTCGCGGGAAATGCGCAGCGGCAGGCCGTTCAATGTTGCGTGCCAGCCTGGATGATAAGCTTCTTGAAAAGATATAACATCGCCTGGACGCAAATTGGCCTCGATTTCCACCGAGTGCCGGCTGGTCCAGCGTAGATTTGCCGGCGGTGCACCCAAGGCGTCAACGTACCGGCCCACTTCCGTCACGTCGTTTCCGTTGATGGGCGTTCCGCGTACTATCGCCTCCGCGGGAATAACGTGTGCCAGCGAAGAAACGCCGGGCACCAGCGCGATCGCATCGTCGCCGTCGCGCATAGCTTCCCGCAGCATTCCCCGAAACCGCGAGGAAGCCAGGAACGGCTTGTAGATTCCTCTGCTCTTTGGTCCTTGCACGCCGAGCGCCGCGATGCCGTAGGCTTTGAACCAAATCATGGAAATCTTCGCGGTCTCTTCTGGAGACCCGGGAGCGGCGCCGATCTGATATGCGACCATCGGCTGCACCCGGTTCACAATGCCTTGATCGAATCCGCCGCCGAACTGAGGCGTGTCGCCGAAAGCGTTCAACCAATACGAAATCGTGCCCGGCATCATGACGCGCGCGTTCGTGAAATGCGAGTCGAGCCACTTGGCCGTCTGGAACTCCACCGTGGTATTGATGTCCACGGGCTTGATATACAACTTCGCGTATTGCCGATCCCACCGCACCAGTGGAATCGAAACCACCACGGCCGCTAATGCCGCGAACATCCGTAGCCTCCGCGAGAGGCGATCGAACAGCGGCTTGAGGAGGAACACCGCAACCAGGCAAATCGCCATCTCCATTTCAAGCTGGTAGCGATGCGGCTGTGGTACCAGGGCAATTCCAAACCATTCCTCGGCGAGATTTATGCCTCCGATCAGCAGTGTGAGCAACAGAAAAAACTGCAGCGCCGCGTTCACTCGCAATAGCCTGAACCCGAGCTTGGCGCTCGCGATTACCGTCAGGCCGAGCGCCAGGTAAAGTACAGATTTTTCGTACACGTGCTGATACGGGCCGACGTATTGCGCGTTGTAGCGGATGTCGCCGATGGTCGACGGAGGAATCCACGGGGAGGCAATCAAATAGGCTAGCAGCGCGAGCGCGCCGCTGATGAGCCAGCGTTTGTGCCAGTTTGGAACCTTGCCATTCCAGGACGTCGCCACCAGGTAAGCGGCCACTGCCACGGCGAGCGCGAACGAACCCAGCCAGTTGGTGAGAGCGACGGCGTCCATGCTAAGAGCCGCCACCAGATAAGCGGCGGGCTTGCGTTTGACGAGCGCCCAATCCAGAGCGAGCAGCGCCAGCGGCAGTAACGTAAGCGCCGCGATGTGCGGACCTTCTCCGTAAACCATTAGAACGTGCAATCGCCGAAGCGTCCAGTAAGTGCCGAGATCCTGGTGGATGGAAGGCATCAGGAAAGCCGATGGCGAGAGCACGGAGTAAACCAGTCCCGCCCAAAAGCTGAACCAGCGCGACGATGTCAGACGCAGCGCCAGAAAATAAACCGCCACCGGGCCGAGGCAGTAGAAAATCGCACTAACGGCGTGATGCGCCCGAGCGGGCGAGACGCCCGCAACAGCAGCGAAACCCGCAACCAGCGCGTGCAGCAGAGGCGGATATGTGTTTTGAAAAGGAATGCCGCCGTACCACAATGGGAACCAAGTCAGATCGCGCCAGTTCTCCAGCATGTAGCGGCTGATCGAAATGTAAGCCGCCTCGATCGAGCCCATCAGCTGGCTGTATTCGAGTGCAAAAAGATTTCTTGCGATGTAGACGTTCAGCGCGAGCAGAGCCAGCGGCAAGGCGGCCGCCTCTACTGTTCTTCGAGCTCGTTCGGACTGCCTCACCAATGAAAATTGCCGGCCACGAAATACACCACCGGCAGCGCGAACAGGCTGCTATCCACGCGATCCAGCCAGCCGCCGTGCCCCGGCAGCCAGGTGCCACTATCTTTGACGCCCGCGCCGCGCTTCATAGCGGATTCACACAGGTCGCCGAATTGGCCCGCGATGTTCGCCACGGCCGTAAGCGCGAGAGCTTCGGCCAGTGGCGCCGCGGGGAGCAAACGCGGGATATAGAGCGCGCCGTAAATGAGCGACGCCGCTACCGACGCCGCCGCGCCTTCCCAGGTCTTGGCGGGGCTCACGTGCGGCGCCAGCTTGTGACGTCCCATCAGCTTGCCGCCATACAGCGCCGCGATGTCACCGACCCAGTTCAGCGATAGCGCGAAAAATAGCCAGTACGGGCTGATCGCACGCAGCTCGATTCCGCAGCGCAAGCTCCCAAAGACGTACAGTACGCCCAGCATCAGCACCGCGGCGCTAGGCAGCGCTTTCGCCAGATCCTGCACCCTCAGCGAGAGCGCCATGGCCAGGATCGCTATCAAGACCAGGAACGCCGCATCCTTGCCCGGCACGAAGAGAACTAGAAGTCCGGCGGCATATCCGAAGAGTCCAGGCTTAGCGAGTTGATGCAGCACGGCCAGATTGGCGTACTCCCGAAAACACAACACACTCACCCCGGCCACCGTTAACAGAAACGCCCACTCAGGCGCCCACAGTATCAGGTAAAGAAAAATTGGGATGAGAAGCAGCGCCGTTACGACGCGCTTCATCGCGCCAGCGTGCCGACCGCTTCAATCCATTCGTCCGGATTGGTCCGCTCGTCTTCCAGGTTCAAACCGCCGAAGCGGCGGTCGCGTTTCTGGTAGTCGAGAATGGCGTGCAGCAGATCGGGACGCCGCCAGTCCGGCCACAACGTGTCGGTAACGTACAACTCGGCGTAGGCTATCTGCCACAGCAGGAAATTGCTGACGCGCATTTCACCCGAAGTGCGGATCAGCAAGTCCGGATCCGGCAGACCGGCGGTATAGAGGCGCGCTGCGATGCTCTGCTCGTCGATATGCAGGCTGTCGAGGCGCTTTTTCAGGCGCGCCTCCTCGATGATGGCGGTCACGGCGTCCACCAGTTCTGCCCGGCCGCTGTAGTTGAGCGCCAGGTTGAGGCGCATGCCGGTATTGTTCGCCGTTGCTGCGATGGCGGCGTCGAGTTCCTGGCGGACGTGCTCCGATAAGCCGTCCAGACGGCCCATACAAGTGAACCGGATGCCGTTGCGAGTCAACTCGGGCAGCTCGCGCCGCAAATAGACGCGCAGCAATCGCCACAACATTTCCACTTCGGTCCGCGGCCGTTTCCAGTTTTCCGCCGAGAAGGCGTACAGCGTGAGAGCCTGAATTCCCAAGCGGGCGCAGGCTTCCACCGTAATGCGCACAGGCTCGATGCCGGCCTTATGACCGGCGGCGCGCGGCAGACTCCGACGCCGGGCCCAGCGGCCATTCCCGTCCATGATGATGGCGATGTGCGCGGGCAGGCGTTCGGGATCGATGGCCTTGGCTAACGCCCAATCCTTGCTGCCTGGCCTGAGAATCTCGAACAGATCTTTCATTCAGGCTAAGCTTTATGGTACACCGTGGGCGCTGGATTTGTTCAGAAGGCTCCCGGACGCAATATAATCCGGGCTGGTGCAGCTTATTCCGTGCGCAGCGCCTGCAGCACGTCCACTCGCGCCGCTCGCGCCGCCGGTATTACCGACGCAATCACAGCGGCAAGCAACAGCACCAAAGCCGAAGCGGCCACCGGCAGCATGCTGGGCATTTTCAGGTCTCCCAGGAGCGTGCCGGCCAGTTGCGCCAGTCCGTATCCGCAAGCCAGTCCGACCGCGAGTCCGCCGATGGCCATGGCAGCGCCTTCAGCGATCACCCGCAACAGCAGATGCCGCGGCTGCGACCCAACGGCGAGCCGGATTCCAAACTCGCGCGTGCGTCCGCTGACTGAGAATGCCAACACGCCCGCCACGCCCACGATGGCGATCAGCAGCGCGACGCCGGCGAAAACGCTGAAGACGAACGCATTGAGCCGATCCGACGACAGCACCTCCGCGCGGACGCCTTCCAGAGTCGCCGCCTTTTCCACCGGCTGGTCCGCGGACATATTGCGCAGGATGCGCGTGATCGGCATCACCAGAGCGTAAGGATCCGAGCTGGCGTGAACAAAAACGCGCCCGCCGCCCAGGAATTCCTGCTGAGCGAAAGGATGATACACAGTCATGGTTGGTTTAGGGACCAGGTTTACGTCGTCGATGTCCGCTACCACGCCGATGATGCGGCAAGGCTTGGGGCTAAAGGGGGCGAACTTCAGAACCGGATCGGTCCATTGCATGTGATGATTGAGCGCATCCCCCTTTGGAAACGCCCGTCGCGCAAAGCTCTCGCTCACGATAGCCACCAGTTCGCTATCCTTGCGGTCCGCATCGGTGAAATCGCGTCCTTCGACCATAGGACGGCCGAGCCCGGCGAAAAATCCGGGTGTGATTATGCGAATCCCCGCGCGAGGATGTTCCTCGCCCGAAGCCGGAACGTGCCCATCGATCCCAAATTCGAGTCCGATCGTTTGGCCGCTATCGCGCCACGGAACGGAGCTGCCCACCGCTACGTTTTGAACACCGGGCAGTTCACGAATGCGTCGTGCGGCTTCCCGGTAGAAATCCACCACTTGTGTGGGCGTTTTTCCATCACGCAGCACGGGCACGTTCACTGCCAGGACATGCCGCATGTCGAAACCGGTCTGCACGTACTCGAGCGAAAGCAGCGTCTTCACCATCGCGCCGGCCGATGCCACCAGCACGAAGGAAGCGGCGATCTGAACCACTGCGAAGATTCTCAATTTCCGATTCGCGGTTCCGGTAACGCGCGTGCTCCCGCTGGTCAGGCCGAATCCCTGGGCTCCTCCCGACGACGGCAAACGCGGGACGAATGCCAGCAGCAAGGCGGCAAGGACGGCCAGTCCCGCTCCAACCCAGAGCATGCTTGAATCCACCGTGAGATCGAGGGCTCGTACGGAATATCGCGACATGTAACGCGCCAGGACAGCCACCATCGGGCTGGCGATCAATAATCCGAGCGCGGCTCCTCCAACGCACAAAAGCAGACTCTCGGCGAGCAAGGTTCGACGCAAAGCGGCGGTGCTCGCGCCCAGAGCCGCGCGGATGCCCAGTTCGGATTCGCGGCGCATAGTCCGGGCCAGAATCAGGTTGGCGACGTTGGAGCAGGCGATGACGAACACCAGCACCGACGCTGCCATCAGCACCAGCAGTATGGTCCGCGCTTTCGCCGTGAGCTGGTCGCGCAGCCGCACCGCTCTAATACTGTAGTCGGCTCTAGCCGGATACGCTTCCGGATGCTCCCGCTTCATAGCTGCGTAGACGGTTTGCAACTCCGTGCGCGCCGTTTCCAGATCCGCGCCCGGCGCCAGCCTGGCGAACAATTCCGTCATGCGATGTATCCGGCCGGTCACCATGGTCGCCGAAAGATGATGCGCGCTGGTGACGATGTTGCCGATGATCTCCGTATCTTGGGGATAAGGGACGCACGGCTCCAAAACGCCAACCACCGTAGCCGGACGTGTGTCGATGAACGAACCGAGCCGAACCGTTTTGCCAAGCACCGTAGGATCGCTCTTGAGCGCGCTGGTCCAGAACCGGTAGGTCAACACCACGGCTCCCGCTGCATTCGGGCCGTCGTCGTGCGCATCCAGCAGCCGGCCGAGGACCGGGCGCAGCCCCATGGTCTGAAAATACGAGCCCCCGACGACCCCGGCGGTTACCGTGCGAGGTTCTCCCAGTCCGGTCATGGTAAAGCCCAGCGTGGAGAAATCGCCGAACGAGGTTAGCGTTTTCAGGCGCGAACTCAAATCCATGATCTCCGGCACCGAGAAGGTCGAATTGGAGTCTCCAATTCCCGGCGCGGTCTGCCGGATGTAGATCAGGTGATCCTCGTCGCGGTTGACTAGAGGGCGCAACAGCACTGCCCGCACCAGGCTGAACATGGCGGCGTTGGCTCCGATTCCCAGGGCCAGAGTGACGATTACCGTCACTGTCAGGCCTTTCACACGGCCCAAGGAACGGGCTCCAACTTTCAGCTCGCTGAGAAAAGCCGCAATATTTTCGATCATGCCGTTAACCCTTAGCGTTGGTCTTCCGCAAGTATATCGCCACGGCAATGGCAAACAAATGAAGGCTGTTCGCGTGGCCCCTACTACTTAGTGTTCGTTTCCGGAATTGCCGCGTCCGGAAAGGGACAAGGTCGCCATCGAGTCTTAGCTCGCCTTCCCCTTCTCATAAAACGCCGTGACTGCCTCGAGCAGTTCCTTCTGGGTCTTGGAGTGCGGCTGCAGTTTCTCAGCCCAGGAGCGCCCGGGGTGCAAGACGTCCCAAGGTGAGCGCTGCTGCTGATAACGGCCTTTGCCAGGGTCATGGTTCCCAAATCCGTCAATCAGCCGGTTCCAGACCGGCGAGAACATTTCGATGAGTAAAGACTCGCCAAGCGGAATCCAGATGTCGTCTACAACGAGGTAGCGACAGGCGAAGTCCTTCACCGAAAGAGTGGTTGTTTCACTTATCGACTGCGCGTGCTCCGCCAAGCGATTGTAGAGGACCGAGCCTGCGGGGATGTCCAGCCCGAAACCCCCTTTTCGGGCGCCGGCTGGAACCGCCTTGCCAACATAAATGGGAGGGGTCGGCCTGCCTTCGCTCTCGGCCTTTGTGATCGCTCGGTAGGCCGGGTGTTGGCCGCTGTAGTAGATGGCGTAAATCCCCGCGCCAAGAAATCTCTCCTCGGGTGGAAGCGGCCCGAGCGAACGAGCGAGAAGCGCTTCGGCAACACTGATCCCCAGATTCTTCTTGTCCAAGGGATTGTGTGGCTGTTCGGTCCGCACCGGATTATCCCTGAAGACGCCTGCGGATATGGGAGGCCATGACCCTTCCGAGAGCGACTGGTACCGCGTTGCCTAGCTGGCGCATGTTCTCAGTCCATGATCCACAGAAAATGAATTGATCCGGGAACGTCTGTATTCGCGCTGACTCACGCACCGTCAGATATCGGATTTTTCCGTCAGGATACACTACAGTATTCTCCCCACCCGGCACGCCGTGATCGCCAGCCTTGAGCGTCTTCGCTGGTTCGTCGATCGGGCTTCCCGTGTGTCCTTGATAGCTCCGTGCGCCTGGGTTAAAACTGTGGTTCAGGAATTCACTTGTAGTCCCGCGCTCCGGGTCCGGGAGTCCATTGAGCGCGTCTCGAATGGTCCGCCAGGGACTGCGGGTACTATTGAAGAGCTTTCCGCTGCGGAGTTCTGGCGAGACCGATGCGGGCTTCTTGGGACGCTTTGACCTCGGCACCTGGTGCCGTTCCCAGTACTCGCCCGTAACCCACTTAGACTCGAGCAGGCCTTCCTCGGAATGGGTCTCCTCCGGAAATGTCCACTCGATCGCGAGGTCGCTGCGAAAGCCTACGATAAATACCCTTTCGCGCCGCTGCGGGACCCCATAATTCGCGGCGTTGACCAACTTGGGAACGATGTTGTACCGAAGACCGCCGTGCTTCTCCCCGCGTGCTGTCACGTATCTCTCTAGTCGGGCCCGATGCTCGATCCAGTCTTCCTTCGGCCGCCGACTGATTTCAGGGAATTCTAGCATGAATTGGATGTACGTAAAGTAGTTCGCGAACGATTGGCGTGTAAGTCCCTTGACATTCTCGATCAGAATTGCTTTCGGTCGCAAAGCCGCGACGGCGCGAGTCATTTCGGGAAAGAGGTTTCGAGGATCTTCGTAGCCGCGGTGCTTCCCGCCCAACGACCAGGGCTGACAAGGAACCCCAGCGGCGAGCAGGTCGACATCCGCTTTGCAGTGCTGGTAATCAAATTTGGTGACGTCGGCCTGGATGAGCGGCCAGTGCTTCACGGGCTCTAGCCCCCGCCGCTGGTTGGCACGAATGGTATCACAAGCATCCTTGTCCACCTCGACCACGGCCTCATGCGAGAACCCAGCGTACGATATGCCAAGCGCGAGTCCCCCAGCCCCAGCGAAAAGCTCAACCGATGTCAACACGCCTCCAGGAACCCCCTTATTTTATCGGCCAGATGGACCGATTTGATCTGGCATTCCCATATCACTAAGACTCGCCATCCCTTGCCCCGAAGGAGGCGTTGCGCCTTGAGATCGCGCCGGCTGTTCTCCTCAAGTTTTGGGAGCCAGAAATCGAGCCGAGACTTTGGGAGTCTAGCGAGCTTGCAGGAGCGGCTCGGGTGCCTATGCCAGAAACATCCATGCACGAAAATGATTTTACCGCGTCCTGGAAAAACGAGGTCGGGCTTGCCTGGAAGGCCGTAGACGTGCAAGCGATACCGGAAGCCCATCGCATGGACCAAGCGCCGCACAAATAGCTCTGGCTTGGTGTCCGCTCCGCGAACAAGGCCCATCCGGATGCTGCGCTCCTTACGAGTTAGCGTGTCCATGGGTTCGGCTCCGTGAATTTACCGTCTTCAGTCTCAAGACTTGTCTCCATGCGCACCCACCACTCGCTGCGTCAGACCACCCGTAATCTGCCGGTCACACCCCCAGCCGGTGGGTCCAGATCACATCGAGACCGAATCCTACGCCCAGTGCGGCGATGCCCAGGAAGGTTCCAAAAGGCAATTCGTACGTCGAGGCGTCTTTCCCGGTGAACCAGATGTAAAACAGCCCAACCAGCGCGCCCAGCAGCGATCCGACGATCAAGGTCAGCAAAGCGGTCTGCGCTCCCACGAAGGCGCCAATCACGGCCACCATTTTGACATCGCCCAAGCCCAGTCCTTCGCGATGTCGCATCTTCTCGTAAAGGAAGGCCACCAGCCACAAGGCTCCCGCGCACACCGAGGCGGAAAAGGCGGATTCCGCGGCCGAGACCAGCGCTTGACTCCGGACCGACGGCAGCAGCAGGGCCATCAGCCCCCAATCCAAGTGAACGAAGAACGCGAACAGCACCCCCAGGATCGCCCCGCCGATGGTAAACTCATCCGGCAGAATGCGTTCTTCCAGATCGGAGAAAATCAGTGTGATCAGGATGGCGCCATAGACTGAGAATTTAACCGCCGCGAGACTGGCGCCGAGAAACCAAAATGCGCAGAAAAACGCGGCGGCGGTGAGGAACTCCACGATCGGATAGCGAAATGGAATGCGAGTGCCGCATTTCCGGCAGCGCCCCTGCAGCATCAGAAAACTCAGCAGCGGGAGGTTGTCGTACCAGCGAATGGTTGCCTGGCACTTCGGGCAATGGGATCGCGGCGAGACCACCGAGAGATCCCGCGGCAGACGGTAGATGCAGACGTTCAGGAAGCTGCCGATCAGGAGTCCGGCGAGCGCGGCCAGCCAAGCTTCTATCAAACGACCATCCTCTCATATACATCGAGCGTCGCGTTCACCATGCGTTCGACGGAAAATTCCTGTTCCACGCGCGCCCTGGCGCGGGCGGCCAGCCGCAGCGCGAGCGAGCGATCGTCCAGCAGCCGCCGGATCTCGCGCGCCACCATTTCCGGCTCGTTCGAAGTGAGCAATCCAGTGCAGCCATCTTCAACGATCTCCGGCAACCCACCCACCGCGCTTGCGATCACGGGCACGCCGTGCGCCATCGCCAGTAGCGCCGCCGATCCTAAGCCTTCCGAATCGGAAATATAAACGAACAGCGCCGCGCCGGGAAAGTCGCGGCCCAGATTCTTCGAAAATGCAACTGGGACATCGGCCAGCGCGGCGGCCTTTTCGATAATGCGCTTTCCCTTGCCGGGGTCTTCGGAATCGAGCGCCAGCACGCGCTCTCGAGGTCCTGGTCCGGCGGGCGGAGGAATGGGAACGCCATCGTGCACCACCGCGATGCGCGAGGTCTCGATGCCCGCCTCGATCAGTCTCTGCTTCACAAACTCCGACACTGCCAGGAAATGGGAGGCCCGCCGGTATTTCCAACGCGACGCTACTCCGCGCCGCACCGGAAAAGCCACGCGGCGGGAAACGATCAGCGGTTTTCTAAAGAGCAGGCTCAGCGTGTGCGCTCGTGCATCGTGCGCATGAATCACGTCCACGCCACGCGAAGCGCGCCACAGCGACGCCGCATCGAGCGGCCGTGCCTCTAGCCGTTGTGCCAGCGCGGCCTGCACGAGTTCAGAACCCTCCGGAGCAAGCAATCGGGCCGCATGACCTTGCGCCGCCAGCCCGCGCAACAGATAGAGCACCTGCCACTGCCCGCCGCGCATCTCCCTTCCGGTGTCGATGTGCAGCGAGACCACGCTACCCTCGCGGCCCCATGTTCTTGGCCTTAGCGTATTTCAGGAAATTGTAGAAAGCCGCCATGTAAGCTATGGCGAGCCCTTCGTAGCCGTCCAGAAAGCCGCGCTGTAGGAAGTAGGTGCGAAAAAAAGTCCAGGCCGGATCGATCGCGAGCTCCTTCCAGCCGATTTCAGCCTTCTGGCTGACCAGTTGCTCGGCCGCTAGCGTGGTGTAGCGGTCCAGCGTCCGAAGGTGTTCGGAGAATGAGCTGCACGTGAAGTGCAGAATATTCGCGTTGAGATGTCCCACGCGCCCGTCCACCACAACCGACTCGTGGACAAAGTTGCCAACCCACCTAGCCTTCCTCCGGTCATACAGCCGGATCTTGCGATCTGGATACCAGCCCGAGTGCAGAATCCAGCGGCCCAGGTATTGCGCCAGACGTGGCATGGTGTAGGCGTCAAACTCCGGACCGTTCTTCTTGATTTGCCAGATCTCGGCTTCCAAGGCCTCGCTCAGCGCTTCGTCGGCGTCGAGCGAAAGAATCCAGTCGTTCTGACAGCATTCCGATGCATAGTTTTTTTGCCCGGCATAGCCGCGCCAGGCCATATCCAGGACGCGCGCCCCCAGCTTGGCGGCCAGCTCAACCGTGCGGTCGCTCGAGCCGCTGTCTACCACAACGATTTCGTCACAGCAGCGCAGACTCTCCAGCGCTCGTGCTATGTTGCGTTCCTCATTGTAGGTGATAATCGCTGCCGAGATTTTCATTCGGAGGGCTGCTGTTAGTTTACCTTGCTGGGTTTGGATGTTATCTCTCAAAACAGCGCTACACTGTGCCCTGTAGCCGGCGACGATGAAAGCACACACGGCCAGCCAGACCGCGAGTCAAGGAAGCCCGCCACTCATAGCGGCCAAGGTCCGCAAGCTCAGCGGCTGGGCCGTACTGGTGTTGTTCGTCGCGCTCACTGCGTATGGCTTCGATCGGGCCAAACTTTTTCGACAGGAGATTTGGACGCCCGCCGGCTTGCGCAGATTCCTGATTTTCGCCGCGTGTTACTGGCTCTGCTTTGCTTTGTTCTCCGTCTGGAAGCAGCGAGCTTTTTCTGTCTTCGTCCTGACCGCTGTTCTGGCCTACACCATCGTGGCAACAGGGCCGCTTGCGCTGCCGGCGGTGATCTTGGTTTTATGGTCCAGCCTCGTGCTGGGGCAAGCGATTCTAAAGCGCTTCAGTGTACCCGATGACGACGCCGTCACGGCCATCCTCGCCACGCTCCTCGGCCTCAGTCTATTCATGTTTGTGCTCAGCATCGCGGCGCTGCTGCCCGTGAACTATCCCGCTGTGTTTCTGGCCGCGCTCGCCGCACCCCTAATCTGGCAGTGGCGGCGCACCATCGGCTGGCCAGCCCGAGTCGCGAGATTGTGGAAACCGCTCCCGCTGAGCAGCGCGGAACAACTCGGCGCCGCCGCTCTCATCTTTGTCCTGATGCTCGATTGGCTGGTGGTGCTGGAGCCCGAAATCGGGCCCGACGCGCTATCCATACACCTGGTGGTTCCCGAATTCATGAGGATGGCGCATCGCTGGCATTTCGATGTGACTCGGCATTTGCAGGCCGTTATGCCCAAGGGCGCCAACTGGCTCTACACGCTGTGCTATTTCCTGGGCGGGGAAGCAGCCGCGCGCCTCTTCAACCTGGCGACCCTGTTCGGCATCATTGCCTTGCTGATCTCGACTATCCGCCGTTGGCTGCCGCTTGCTCCAACACTGCTGCTGGCGACGCTGTTCGCCGCCACTCCGCTGGTTCAGCTAGTCACCGGATCGCTGTTCGTCGAAAATCTCTGGGCGTTGCTAGGCTTCGGCGCGCTCATCTCGCTGGCGCTTTATCGCGAAGCCAGGCGCGAGCAGTTCCTCTATCTGGCCTTCGTCCTACTGGGCGCGGCGGTTGCCACCAAGGCGATCGCGCTTGCATTTCTGCCACCCTTCGGCTTGATCGTCGCGTGGACCTGCTGGAGACGCCGCGATGCCCGCAGCCGTCAGGCGAGTCTCGCACTCCTATGTTTCCTGGTCTTCGCCATCCCGCCTTATTGGACGGCCGCCGCCAAGACCGGCAATCCGGTGTTCCCGTATTTCCCGGCCGTCTTTCCTTCCAGATTCCAGCAACTGGCCGAGGCCTTCGGAGGTCCCCCGCCCACCGGTCCACGGACGCTTGCGGCGCCTTTTCTGCTGACCTTCCACACCAGCCTCTATCGCGAGGTGCAGGACGGCGCCATGGGCTTCCAATACTTCCTCTTCCTGCCCCTGGCAATTGTGCTGCTGCACCGCAAGTGGCCGGACATCGCCGTTCTCAGCGCCTTGACATTCGCACTGTTCGCGATTGCTACGCTGCGCGCGGATCCAACCCCGCGTTATTTTTATGCCGCGCTTCCGATGGCGACCCTTTTTATCGCGGCCGCCTTCGCATCCCTGCGCTCGCTCGATTCCCGGCTATATCGGGTTTCAATCATCCTCGCCGCCGCCTTGTTGTGCCTGGATCTGTATTTCATTCCCTCCTCCGGCTGGATGTTCAGGGATTTCGTTAGCAATCCGGCCTCGCGGCAGGCTCGCCTGGATTACGTGACCGCGCACGCACCCGAGCGCAATCTGGTTGCTTATCTCAATCGCACGCATCCTGGTGCTCCGGTCGCCTTTTTCGAAAGTAATGCCATCGCCGGCCTGCGCGCACCTGCCTTCACCACCACCTGGCACAATGTCGAGTTTAACCAGCACATCCTGGACGCTACCTCGCCCGCCCAATGCCGGCGCATCCTGCAGGAAAACGGCATCCGGTTCATAATTGCGCCTTCACCTTCGAGCGGCATTCCCATCACCACCACGCCCGAGGAAGCCTTCTTGCGGCAATGCACCGAGCCCGACTCGACTTCGGGCAATTTCTACGCGGGCCACCTGAAGGACATCTGCCCAGCCGAGCCGATTGAGCCCCCAGCGGTCCTCCCGCCAGGTGAATACGACGACTGGGATGCGCGTCTCCGCTACCGCGGTCTGTGGTCGCGCCTGCGCTTCGGCCAAGCCTCCCAAGGGACCATAACGGCTTCTGAGTCTGCTGGCGCGGACCTTATCTTGCGCTTCGACGGATCGCAAGTGATCTACGTCTATACCAAAGCGTTCAATCGCGGCTTGGCCGAAGTTCTGCTGGACGGCGCAACCCAGGGCACCCTCGACCTGTATTCACCCATGGTCGAATGGAAGACCGCCACGCCATTTCGCGCCACCGGCCCGGGCCCGCATACGTTCCAGATCCGCGTCACCGGTCGCAAGAATCCCGCTGCAAGCGGTGTCTTTGTCGATGTGGACGCATTGATGGTGCGTTAGTCAAAACCCTTATTCGGCCGCGTGGAGGTACTCAGTGTCATAAGGTGATTGCCTCTGGTGTTCTAAGTGATCTCGCCGCTACTTACTACCACGGAATGCGTCGATCAATTCGACAAGGAAATAAGGCTCGTGTATCTGGTCAAAATCTTCGGTGCCAGCCCGCTCACTGCATTAGCGCTGTGCGTCTGCCTGGCGACCATCCTGTGGTGCATCCGCCTGATTCACCGCCAGAAAACTGGCCTGGATCGGTTGCTGGCCAGCCTGCTCGGCCTGATCGCGATTTACGAGGCGCTGCGTATTCTGCGCGATGCCGGGTTTGCACTCTTCGAAGGTCTCAAGCAATGGGATGGCTGGGTGGACTTCCTGATTGCCAGCCTGTACCTGATCGCAGTCATGATGCTAAAGCTTTCGAGCATGGACCGCGCCCGCACCAGAGTCCGGCTGCGTCTGGTGGAGGCCAACGAGAAGTCCATCGAAATCGGCAAAACCGTTACCGCCATGGCACCCGATCTGGCCTACCTGCTGTTTGATGCTTCTCCGCTTGCCACCTTTGCTACCGACAACGATCAGCTCGTTATCTATTGGAACCCGGCGGCAGAGGATCTTCTGGGTTGGACACGAGACCAGGTGCTGGGCCAGCGGCTGCCTTTCGTTCTCGGGGGACCGCTGATCAACAAGCGTGGACGTACCGTGGATGCGGCACTATGGAGTGCGCCCATCTTTTCCGCCAGCGGCTTGCGCCGCGCCACCCTGATGATCGCAGCATCCAGCACGGTTTTACGGACAGCGGGCCTGGCAAACGTCGCTCTGGACATCAAGCCCCAATTGGCCTTAAACGCCTGACCGGCTCTAGGCGAGCTTAATGCGGCAAAACGTCGCGAATCGGCTGGCCGGCCTTGTGGACGGCGGCATTGTAGTTTTCGCCCAGTAACGCGGCCAGTGTGGCGGCGATCTGGTTCTGAGTCACGGCCGCGATCTTGGAGCGTTCGCCCAGCGCCCGCGTGTCAGGACCCATAAAGGCCATCCAGATGTATTTCGAGCCCGGGATCTTTTCGCCGTGGTCCTTCCACTCCACGGGCGCCTCGCCCCGCCCGTGATCGGTGGAAAAGATCAAGGTCGTTTTGCCTCGATATTCTTCCATCGATTGCACCGTCTCCCAAAGCTCCTGGAGGTATTGATCCACCCGATGCGCGGCGCGCAGATAGGAATCGTAGCGCCCTTCGTGAGCCCAGTCGTCGGTTTCACCGAGCGAGAGATAGAGAACGCGAGGCTTGTGCAGTTTCAGATATTCCAGCGCGGTATGAAAGGCGAACGAGTCGTAAACCTCATCGTCCCAGGCGTAGGTTTCATTCTTGAGGCGATTCAGCAGCTCCAGCGCAGGAGTAACCGGCGGTGCGGTGAACGGCTCGTAACCGGCGTTGACCACAAAGCCCGCGCGCTGGGCGTTAACAATCTGCGAAATCACCATCCATGCGCCAAAGGCGGCCACCTTACCGCGATAAGCCGATTTGCGGTTCAACCATTCCAGGACAGTAACGTTTCGGTTGGCGATTGGGGCGTTGCTCCGAATTCGCCAATCCGTGAATCCGCACAATGTCTCGTTGTATCCCGGATACGAGAAATTTTTGCCGTTAGTGACGTAGGCTTCCGATCCGAGATCGCGACTCCCATAGATTTGGCCCCGGCCCGCGATGGTCTGCCAGAAAAAAGGCAGCAATGCTTGCCGGCGCGCCTGGGCTGACTCGCGCCAATACAGTCGCTTCAGTTCGTCGACGTTGCCGCCGGCCGGGCCTATCAAAGCTGCATCCGCGCCACGGAAAACGTCCTGCCAGCGCATTCCGTCCGTCATCACGAAAATGACATTCTGAGTTTTATGCGCCGGCTGCGCGCCTGCACAAACCGCCGCTATGATGACGAGGAAAAGCCGGCAGATGCCGCGGAATCGTGGTGGCATACTGGCCGCAGTGTATCATCCGCCGCACCGCCGCGGCCGAAACTCCGGAAGTTGCCGGTAATTCTTACTCGAATCTGGTTCTCTTTTTCAAACTACCGCTGCTGCCGCTCTTCGCGTGGTTCCGGACGATTCTGCGGCGCCGGCCGAGCTTGGGGAGCAGGTCGAGCTTGCGCCTGCGCACGAGCCGGCGCAACCGGTGCTGGTCGAGGTTCCGGAGTGTGTCGTGCTTGCTGCACTGGCGCCGGACGAGGCTGCGGTGCCGGACGAGCTTGCTCTTGCGCACGAGGCGGAGCAACCGGTGCCGGACGAGGCTGCGGTGCGGGGCCCGAAGGAGCCCGCTGATGCAGGAATTGCGGCGGCATCGGGGCATTCCCCCGCTGCGCCACCGGCGGAGGAGTTTCTCGACGCATCGGAGCCTGCTGGCGCTCGTATTGCGGTGCCGCCGGGGCATTCCCTCTCTGCGCCGCAGGCGGAGGAATCTGGGGACGTGGCTGAACCTGTGGACGCTCGAATTGCTGCGGCCTCGCTGCGTTTCCTCGCTCCGCTACGGGCGGCCCTGCTTGGGGAACCGGCGCAGCTTGGGGACGCTGAGCTTCGGCCGGCGCCCCTGCACGGGCATTCGGCGCTGCATTCGCAGGCCGCTCCGGCATTGGTCTTGCGGCCCGCATGGCCTCCACCGGAGGACGTGCCGCCGGCGTCCGGTAACCCGTCGAAAGCGGCCGCGGGGCCGCCAGCGTGGCCGGCTGCGGGCGGCCCGCTGCGGCGAATTGCGCGCGATTGCTCGACGCTTCTCGCACGTGCTGTGTCTGCGCGGCCACCGGACCTGTTCGCGGATCCCGCGCCACCGCCAGCTCCTGCGCCGTGGGTCGTTCATTGATTCCGCCGCGCCCACCGTTGTAACTTACGCGATCATGGCGCCCGCTTGGCACCGAATGGTCATAGACGTTGTGAACGATCGCGGGATCTATGTTAGTGACCGCCCGGTTGTAAGCCAGCCTGCCATGATTCCAGTAGGCGCCATAATAGCCGCGGCCCGTATACCCGTAGCCGTAGTCGATGTCTCCGTAGAATCCGATGTGTGGACCCCAATATCCGCCGTGGAAAATATAAACGCCATTGTCGTAACCCCACCATGGCGGCGTCCACAGAGCGCCCACCCACGGAGCCAATACCCAGGCCCCGGGCACCCAATAATATCCGACGTCGGAGTAGTCCCAGTAACCAGGCGTCCAAATGTAATCTTCGCCGGGAGCCGGTGGCTGGCTGTACTCGGGCAGAGGCGGCGGAGGTTCGCTGCTCTCCACCGCCGGTTCGTTCGGCGCTCCATAATAATCCTGCCCATACGTTGCCGGGCTATAGGCCGGTTGACCAGCCGGCTGGCTGTAATTCTCAGCAGCCGGCGCAGAGTTCTGAGCTGTATAATCGGCCGGTGCAAGATTTCCGTCCGCCGGATTTCCATTGCCCAGCTCCGCCGCTTGATTTGCTTTATTGCAAGCACTCAGCCCTGCTAATAAAAAAGCAATTGCAAGTGACAACGAGGTGACTTTAGCGCGTGTGCCCATGGCCGTCTCCCAATCGGTTCGAGCACTTGGCGTGCCAGGTAGCGTCCAGACGATTCGCGCTGACCTTTTTTCGCGGCTTTCCTCGTCCCAGGACGCGACGAGCTAGCGGTTATACTGAAGATCGACCTGGAGATGAAAGCGAGAACCGAAATTCTCGCGGCGAGTCATGACAATTTCACGACGTGAGTGGTTACTGGCGGCGGCCTGCTGGGCCGAGGTGCTTCGGGCTCAAAGCGACCAACTGACCTGGTTCGATTCAGCCACTGCCGCCGAGATAAAGGCCATCGCGTGCCAGATTATTCCCGATGATGAGACGCCCGGAGCGGATCGAGCGGGCGTCATCTGGTTCATCGATCGCGCCCTGGCCGGCTACGACCAGGACAAGCGCGAACTCTACAAACGCGGCCTGGCCGAAATGCAAGCTAAGCGCGCCGAGTTGTTTCCGCGTTCTTCGAGCATCGCCGCCCTCACCAAAGACCAGCAGATCCAGTTGCTGCGCGCGACGGAAAAAACCGATTTCTTCCAGGCCGTGCGTTATCACACCATCCTCGGCTTCTTCGGACATCCCAAGTACGGCGGCAATCGCGGCGAGGTGGGCTGGAAGCTGATCGGCGTCGAATACTCCATGCAGTATCAGCCTCCCTTCGGCTACTACGATGCCCAAGCCGCTAAGGAGAGCCCGAAATGAGCGTCACGTTTCGTCCCTCCGACACAGTTGATTTTGTAGTCGTGGGCGTGGGCGCCGCTGGCGGCGTGATGGCCAAGGAACTCGCCACCGCAGGCTTCCGCGTCGTGGCGCTCGAGCACGGACCGTGGCGCCATGAAAAGGACTTCACCCACGACGAGATCGCTGTCGCCGAGCGCGGCCAGTTAGTCAACGATCATTCCAAACAACCCAATACGTTTCGCAAGACGCCCAACGAAAAGGCCAAGCTGCAACCCGCCATTGGATATTGCCAAACCGTCGGCGGCGGCTCGGTGCACTTCACTGCCAACTACTGGCGCTTTCATCCCGAAGATTTTCACGAACGTTCGACATGGGGCAGCGCGGTTCCCGGCGCCGACCTGCGCGATTGGCCCATCACCTACGACGATCTGGAACCCTACTACACCAAAGCCGAATGGGATCTGGGAATCTCCGGATTAGCCGGCTCCAATCCTTTCGATGGGCCGCGCTCGAAGCCTTATCCGCTGCCGCCGATGCCCGTGAAATCCTCGGGCGTCTTGTTTGACCGCGCCGCCAAGAAACTCGGCCTGCATCCCTTTCCCGCGCCGATGGCGGTGCTGTCGCAACCCTATCGCGGCCGCGCGGCCTGCGTTCATTGTGGCTTTTGCGAGGCGTTCGGCTGTGAAATGGGCGCCAAGTCCAGCAGCCTGATGTTAATGCCGGCGGCCGTCAAAACCGATCGCTGCGAAATTCGCCCCAGCTCCTATGTCCGGAAAATCGAAGTCGGCAAGGATGGACGTGTCAACGGCGCAATCTATTTCGATCAGCAGAAGCGCGAAATTTTCCAGCGCGCCAAGGCCGTGGTGGTCTGCGCCAACGGCGCCGAGACCCCCCGGCTGTTGCTGCTATCCAAGTCCAACGCCTTTCCCCACGGCCTCGCCAATTCTCACGGCAACGTCGGCAAGTATTTGATGTTCGACAATGGCGGCTACGCGATGGGCGTCTTCGAACACCCGTTAAACGACTACAAGAGCGTCGTCGTAACCCGCGTCTTGCATGATTATTACCGCGCTGACCCCAAGCGCGGCTTCTGGGGCGGCTCGGGGATCGATGCACGCTTTGATTGGTATCCGGTCGCCTTCGCCGGGCGCGGCATGCCCACCGATATTCCGCAATGGGGCTCGGAATGGAAGCGCACCGTCGGTCAATATTACACGCACACCATGGGACTTCTGGCGCATACTAGTTGCCTGGCCGTCGAGCAGAACAGCATCTCGCTCGATGACGAAGTCAAAGATGCCTGGGGGCTGCCTGCCATGCGCGCTACCTTCAAGAATCATCCCGACGACGTCAGGATGCTGCGTTTTGCGGCCGAGCGCCAAAAGGAAATTCTCACCACCGCCGGCGCCAAGAAGATCTGGTTCGACCCAGGCTCGCTCGAAGAACAGACCTTCTCCGTGCACCTGATGGGTACCTGCCGCATGGGCGACGATCCCGCCACCAGCGTAGTGAACAAATGGAATCGCGCTCACGACGTCCCCAATCTTTTTCTGGTGGACGGTAGTAGTCTTGTTACTAGCGGACGGCAACAGCCCACGGAAACGATCCAAGCTCTCGCTTATCGCACGGCCGATTACATCCAGCAAGCTGCCAAACGCGGCGAAATCTGATCGCCCGGCTCACCGAGGTCAACTCCTTTATCACCGGAAGCCATCAATTCCGTTTCGGCGGGGAGTTTCGCCAGGGACGAATCGATGAGTTCTATTTCCGATCGTCATTGGGCCAGTTCAAATTCGACGGTTCGCAGGGACCCTGGTCCACCTTCTGCGGCAACAATCCGAATGCCGGCGCTTGCAACAACGGCTACGCCGACGCTCTGGCCGATTTTTTGGCGGGCGATGTGAGCTCGTCCTCCATCGGCGTTGGAGATGCCGAACGGAAGGTTCTGGTCAATGGCTACGATTTCTTTGTCCAGGATAATTGGCAGATTACTTCCAAGCTGAACATCAACTACGGCCTGCGCTACGAATACTTCGGCCCGCCCCAAGCCAACGAAGCCAAGGATCTCGGCGTGTTTGTGGAGGGTCAGGGTTTGAAGGTGCAAGGCGCGGGCGTCAACTCCATATTCCAACCGGATCACAACAACTTTGCTCCGCGCGTAGGTTTTGCCTACAATCCTCTGCCTGGGGTGGTGATACGCGGTGGAGGCGGCGTCTACTACGATCAGATCAACATGAATCCGTTCTTTGATTTCCGGCCGCCGATTGGTGCTGCGGACGGTTTGGAAGACAATCCAATCGGGATACACCCAGTCGATAGCTACAGCAGGAGCGGGTACAACTGGACTGCGGCGCAGGCCGGGGGCGCGGCGATCTTCCCAGGCGTCACAACTTGTCTCGGGAATTTCGCTACCGATCCGAATTGCCTCAGCGCATCGCAAATATTCAACGTCTACTCCGTGAACCAACACTTCCGGACACCTTATTTCTACAATTACAACCTCAACGTCGAAAAGAGCTTCGGCAATTCCAGCGTCGTCCAGTTAGGCTATGTCGGAAGCCAGGGACGCAAGTTGTCGGTGATGCAGGACATCAATCAGAACGGCGCGTTCAATGCGCAGTATCCCAACTACGGCTCGATTCTCCAATTGAACAGCCAAGGCACTTCCAACTACAATTCGCTGCAGGCGATTTATAAAATCCGCATGTGGAAAGGCGTAACCGGCCAGTTCGCTTACACCTGGGCCCACTCTCTGGACGAAGTCACCGAATACCGTGGAACCATACCGCACGACACCTTCAATTTGCAGGAGGATTACGCCAGCAGCGACTTCGATACGCGGCACAATTTCACGGCTTTCTTGACCTGGGCCATCCCGGGCTCTTCGCACCTGAAACTGCTCACCACCGGCTGGGAAGCCAGCACATTAATCTCGCTGCATACCGGCGAGCCTTTCAATATGCTTACCGGTACAGATGCTTCTGGTACCCAGCGGCCCGGTTTGAACATCAACGCGAACCCCTTTGCCGGCGTGAACCGGACGTTCAGCGCAGCAAATGGGGGCGAATATTGGATCAACCCTGCCGCATTTTGCGTTCCGGGTTCAGCCGGTTGCCCCGGAACCGCCAGCCCGGACGGCGACGTCGGGCGCAACGCCTTCACCGGCCCCGGCTTCGCGGATGTCGACTTGTCCGTTTTCAAGACCTTCACGCTGAAGGAACGCTTCCGGCTGCAGCTTCGAGCCGAGATGTTCAACGTCTTTAACCGCATCAACCTGGCATCCGGCGCATTCTCGGTCGGTAGCAATGGCTATGTCGGGGATACCATCGGCGACTTCAACGGTTCTCCCGGACTCGGGCCCGGCGAGCCGTTCAACCTGCAGTTGGCAGCCAAGATCACTTTCTAGTTTCCAGTCCCGGCGCGCGTCCTAAAACAGCCGCGCGCCGGATTCGGACCGCGCTGTCATCGGAATAGCGTAGAAAAACCGAACCAATTCGCCTGGATTGCGTCAGGTAAGCTATAAGCTATCCGCGACTCCGGAGGCGCGTTCCTTGGCACTTACCATAACCGGTTTATCAAAGACTTATCCGAACGGTGTCCGAGCCCTGAATAATATCTCGCTCACCATCGGCAATCTCATGTTCGGTCTCCTTGGCCCCAACGGAGCGGGAAAAAGCTCGCTCATGCGCACCATTGCCACCTTGCAGGACCCCGACTCGGGCTCCATCGATCTCGACGGGCTCGACGTCCTCAAACAAAAGAACGACGTTCGAAAAATCCTCGGTTACCTGCCCCAGGAGTTCGGCGTTTATCCGAAAGTCTCCGCGCTCGACATGCTCGAACACATCGCGGTCATGAAGGGCGTCGTCAACAAAACCGAGCGCAAGCAGATGGTGGATGCGATTCTCAACCAAACCAATCTGTGGGACGCGCGCAAGAAGTCGCTCAGCACCTATTCCGGTGGAATGAAGCAGCGTTTCGGCATCGCCCAGGCCCTGCTGGCCAACCCGAAACTCATCATCGTCGACGAGCCCACCGCCGGCCTCGACCCGGCCGAGCGCAACCGCTTCCTCAACTTGCTCAGCTCCATCGGATCGAATGTCACCGTCATCCTTTCCACCCACATCGTCGAAGACGTGCGCGAACTGTGCCCGCGCATGGCCATCATTTCGAACGGCGAGCTGCTGCTCGAAGGCGCGCCCGCCCAGGCGCTCGAATCGCTGCGCGGAAAAATCTGGTCCAAAGTTGCAGCCAGCGATGCTGAACTCCGCGAGATCGAATCCTCTTTCAATGTCGTCTCCAGCCACCTGATCGCCGGCCTGAATGAAGTACGCATCTACGCCGACAACAACCCCGGCGACGGCTTCCGCCCCGTGGAATCCAGTCTCGAAGACGTCTACTTCGTGAACCTCGCACGCCACACCAGGAACTGAGGAGACTCGCCGTGAGAATGTTTTGGGAGTTCTTCAAATTCGAGCTCAAGTTCCGCTTCAAGAGCCCATCCACCTACATCTACTTCGCCGTCTGGCTGGCCTTCAACTTCTTCGACGTGGCCAGCGAAAGCTTCGGTCCGGTAGGCAATACCAACGGCAAGGTCCTGCTGAACGGCCCCTACGCCAACATCTTTAACGACATCGGCATCAGCTTCTTCGGCGTCATAATCATCGCCGCCATCTTCGGCACCTCGGTGTTGCGCGATTTCCAGCGCGATACGATTCAGATATTATTTACCAAGCCCATCTCGAAATTCGCCTACCTGGGCGGCCGCTGGGCCGGATCCTTCGTCGCTACGGTCTTCGCCTTCAGCGGGCTGCTGTTCGGGGAATTTTTCGGAACCCTCGCGCCCTGGGCCGACCGCGCGCGCATCGGCCCCAATCATCTCGACTGGTACCTGCAGCCTTTCTTCTCCATCGTCGTCTTCCAGATCTTCTTCCTCGGCTCGCTGTTCTTCCTGGTCGCCGCTCTGACGCGCAAGATCTTCATCGTTTATCTGCAGGGCGCCGCGATCTTCATGCTGTATCTGCTCGGCATCGCCGCTTTTAACGCCACTCGCTCGCTGGAACATTTCTGGTCCGGCATCCTCGACCCGGTCGGCTTCTTGTACAACGACGCCATCACCCGTTATTGGACCGTAGTGGAGCGCAACACGCTGCTGTACTCCTGGTCGCTGCACTCGGCTGGCGGCGTCTTTCTCTTGAACCGGCTGTTGTGGGGATCCATCGGCGTCCTGGCGCTAGTCGCTCTTTGGAATTTCTTCCCCATGTCGGTGGAGGCGTTGACCACGCGCTCGTTCACCAAACGCGCCGCGCTGGCCCGCGCCCAGGATCTCGCGGAAGCCGCCACGCGCAGCCTGATCCCCGTGAAGCTGCCCCGCGTGGAGCGAATATTCGGAGCCTCCACCACCTTCGCGCAACTGGCCTCGCTCACGCGCCTCCGGATCTCGAATATTGTGCGCGAAGTGCCTTTCTGGGGCATCTTGATCCTCATGGCCGGCGTCTCCATCAACAACGGCCACTACGCCGGCCGCGTTGCTGACCAGAACGTCTGGCCCGTTACCTACCTCATGCTTCAGGCCGTGGAAGGCATCGCAACGCTCTTCTTCTTCATCATCGCCACGCTCTACGCCGCCGAACTGCTCTGGCGCGAGCGCGACACCGCCTTCGCGGGCGTCCACGACGCGCTGCCCTTTGCTGAAACCACCGATTGGTTCTCCAAATTCCTAGCTTTGTGTTTTGTCGAATTTGTGGCCCTCACCGTCGCCGGACTCTGCGGAATCTTGATGCAGACCATCGCCGGTTACCACAACTACGAACTCGTCCAGTACGCCAAGGAACTGTATCTCATCGTTTTTCCGCAAGTGCTCACCTTCAGCCTGCTCGCGTTCTTTATTCAGACCGTCGTTTCGCACAAGTTCATCGGCCACGGCATCATCATCGGGTTGTTCGTCTTAGTTCCCATCCTCTTCAACTTCGGCTGGGAGAACACGCTCTACCTGATCGGCAACGTGCCGCAATACACTTACTCTGACATGAACGGCTACGGCCATTTTGTGCCGTCGATTTTCTGGTCCATCACTTACTGGCTTTCGATCTCCTGTTTCCTGGCAACGCTATCGATCGCTCTGGCCCGCCGCGGCTCCGATGAAGGCTGGCGTGCTCGATTCCGCCTGGCCATGCAGCGGGCACCGCGCCTGATTCCCGCCGCCGCGGTCTTCCTTGTGGCCGCCATCGGCAGCGGCTCCTGGTATTTCTACAACGCCCACGTCCTCAATGAATACCTTACCGCCAAGGACCAGCGCGATATTCAGGCTAACTACGAGCGCGACTTTAAAAAGTACGAAAAACTGCCCCAACCGAAGGTCATCGCCGTCGACGCCAACATCGACATTTTCCCCGAACGCCGCTCTTTCTCCGGCACCGGCCACTTCGTGCTTCAGAACAAGACCGCCCTGCCCATCAGCCAGATCCACATCACCAACCAGCAGCAGTCCGTCAGCGGCGTGCGCTTCGATTGCCCCTTCCACGTCGTTTCCTCCAGTCCGCGCGCGCTGTACACTATCTACCAGCTCGAACAACCCCTGGCTCCCGGCGACAAGCTCGGCCTCACGTTCCATGTGGGCTACACCAGCCGCGGCTTCAAGGACGGCAATGAGCGCCCCGAACTCGCCTACTCCGGCACTTTCTTCGACAGCGGCTATTTCCCCACTATCGGTTACGACGCCAACGTCGAAATCACCGATCCACGCCGCCGCCGCGAGGAACATCTCCCCGACCAGGAGCTGCTGCCCGCCCGCGGCGACCCGGAAGGCTCTGTCACGAACATTTTCACCACCAACTCCGATTGGATCCGCTACCGCGCCACGGTGAGCACTTCCGGCGATCAGATCGCTCTCTCACCCGGCTACCTGACGCGCGAGTGGCACTCGGGCGGCCGCCATTATTTCTCATACGACATGGGCGACGTCAAGACGCTCGACTTCGTTGCCTTTGTTTCCGCCCGCTATCGCGTCAAGCGCGAGAAGTACCAGGGCGCCGCCAACCCCATCGCCATCCAGGTTTACTACGACCCGCACCATCCTTACAACGTCGACGACATGATCGATGCTTCCAAGCTCGGCCTGGCTTACTACGAGAAGAATTTCAGCCCGTACCAATTTCGCCAATATCGCGTGCTTGAGTTTCCACGCTACCGCACCTTCGCGCAGTCCTTCGCCAACACCGTTCCGTTTTCAGAGGGCATCGGCTTCATCGGCCGCGTCGAGAAGCCCACCGACATCGATTTCACCTACTTCGTCACCGCCCACGAGCTGGGCCATCAATGGTGGGCGCATCAACTCATCGGCGCACGTGTGGAAGGCTCCAATATGATGTCGGAAACGCTGGCCGAGTACTCCGCGCTCATGGTGATGCAAAAGAAATACGGCCGCGACAACATGCATCGCTTCTTGAAACACGAGCTCGACCGGTATCTGAGAGGCCGCGCCGGTGAAATTCGCCGCGAGCGCCCCGTAGTTCTCGTCCAGAACGAGCCGTATGTCTGGTATCAGAAGGGCGGGCAGGTCATGTACACTCTGGCCGACTATATCGGCGAAGACAAGGTCAACCTGGCGCTACACAATTTCCTGATGCAATACCGCTACGCCAACGCCGACGATTCCAGATCCGGCCCCTATCCTGACACGCGCCAGCTCATCGAAGCCTTCCGCGCCCAAACTCCGCCGGACTTGCAATACTACATCACCGACGCTTTCGAAAACATCGTCCTTTACGACAACAAAGCCGTCTCGGCGACGGCCGCCCCGACGCCCGATCACAAATACAAAGTGACGTTGAACGTGACGGCCCGCAAAGTGCGCTCGGATGGCAGCGGCAACGAATCCCCCATGCCGCTGCATGACCTGATCGACATCGGCGTCTTCAGCGGCAAAAAGGACCAGGAAAAACCGCTGTATCTCAAGAAAGAATGGATCACGCAACCCAGCCAGACCTTCGACATCGTCGTCGACCAGCCCCCCACGCGCGCCGGGATCGATCCCTACAACAAGCTCATTGATCGCGACGGGGATGACAACTTGATCGACATCGAAAAGCGGTGACGCGTCAGACGCAGGAGACGCTTCGCGCCAGTTTACCGTCACGACGCTCAAAGCCGCTTTACGATCGAATCGACACTGATAGACCGCGCCCGCGCTATTTCAGACACGATACCGTGGAGCATTCCGGTCTTGATGGCTTGATGAAGAGGAACGGTAATCAGGTGAACAGGCGGACCCTCGTGACGCAAACGAACGTGGCTTCCTTTTTGGCGGGTTACTGAGTAGCCGATCTGTTCCAAGGTGCGAATCAGACGTTCGCCCGAGACCCCTCGCGGCAATTTCATGCTGCTTCGACTGGAATCAACTCATCCTTTACATAATGCAGCTGCACGATCCGGGGCTTCTCAGCGCTGTCTTCGAAGTGCAACAGGACGGCCTCAAGCACGTGATTGCGCAGTTCCTCCCACGTCTCGGCTTCGGTAAAGATGGCATGGCCGAGTGCGCGAGCGTAGTAACCACCCTCCTCCGCATCACGGATCTCAAAGATGAGCTCCATGACAATAGAATACCCAACTCATGTGTGCTGTCGATTGTCCGCCGGTCGAGAGTCCTCAGCGCAGAACCAGGCGATATTAATTTGTTAGAAAGCCCAGCCGCGAGCAACTACCATAGCTGTACGGCGAACTGAATGGATGCGTGAGTCAGGATTCCTTATATAAGCAGGCGGCAGACACCTACGGTTCTTCGCTCGACCGGCTCGCCCGAGCTTACGAGCTTGATCCCGAAGCTCGCCGCGACCTGCTGCAAGAAATTCATATGCATCTATGGCGCAGCTTCGCGTATTTCGACGGCCATTGTTCGCTGAGGACCTGGGTCTACCGCGTCGCCCATAACGTAGCTACGGGTTACGTGATCCGACAGCGGCGGATCAGAAACAGGCTCGTGAGCGTGGAGAACATCGAGGCCATGGCCGGCTGCGATCCGAGTGAACTCGCCGCTACCGAGGCCGAAGCGCTTCAGCGCCTCTCCCTCCTGATCCAGCGTCTGAAGCCGTTGGATCGCCAAATCATCGTTTCTTATCTGGAGGGCATGGATGCAAGCTCTATTGCCGACATAACCGGATTGTCGCCTGCCAACGTCGCCATGAAGGTTCACCGGATCAAGAATATCTTGCGGCGCTGGTTCGGAGCAGGAGGGCCTCATGCCGCCGAGTGAGTTTCCCGGGAACGATCCCATAAATATCTGGCAAAATCAGGCCACCGAGCCCTTCAGTGCGTCGCTGGACCAGCTGCGTCACAAAGCGAAACAGTGGCAGACCAGAGCGCGTCTTAAGACTCTTTTCTCGATAATTCTCGGGCTCGCACTTTCGTCGGCTTTCGCGAGGATTGCCATTACGGGCCGCGACGTCATTCCGCGCCTCGGAGCCACGCTGCTGAGCCTGTGGAGCATTTACTTCGCATATCAGGCGCGCAGATGGCTCTGGCCGGATCGATTAGAGCCGCACGCGAGCGCTAGCGCTTCGCTTCAGTTCTATCGAAGAGAGCTGGAAAGGCGCCGCGACTATGACCAGCACCTTTGGCGCCGCACGGGCCTGACGTTTTGCCTCGTGGGGTTGGCGCTAATGGTCGTGCCCGGTGTGATCAAGGCGTTGCCAACGCCGCGCCTGCTGCTGAACGTGGTGCCATTCTTCGTCCTGCTGGCTGCCTGGTTTGTCGCGTTTTTCCTTATCGGAAAGCGCCAGCGAGCCCAACTGCAACATGAGATCGATAAACAAGGGCAACTGCAACGCGAGATCGACGAGCTGCGTGCGCTTGAAACAGACCGTCGGCCATGAAACACGCTACTCATCTATCATTGCCTAGGAGGGCATTATGATCACCCGCCGTGCCGCCTCGTTCCTCGCTGGATTCCTTCTCTTCTCCGCCAGCGCGTTCTCGCAAGTCCTATCCGACGCCGAAATCCGCAAAATCCTGGTGGACCGCGTCGGCTCGGAAAACCTCGGCATCGGCGTCGTGATCGGTGTGATCGACTCCAACGGCCGCCGTGTCATCGCCTACGGCAGCCTCGCCAAGAACGACGATCGCCGCCTCGACGGCAACACCGTTTTCGAAATCGGCTCCATGACCAAAGTATTCACCTCGCTCGTGCTCATGGACATGGCACGCCGCGGCGAACTCGCGCTGAACGATCCAATCTCGAAGTATCTGCCCGCCAGCGTCAAAGTTCCCGAGCGCAATGGTAGACAGATCACCTTCGCTGATATTTCCACGCAAAGCTCCGGCCTCCCGCGCATGCCCACCAACTTCCATCCGAAAGATCCCAATGATCCTTACGCCGATTATTCCGTGCAGCAGATGTACGACTTCATTTCCGGCTATCAGCTAACCCGCGACATCGGCTCCCAATACGAATATTCGAACCTGGCCGTCGGCCTGCTGGGCCATGTGCTCTCCCTGCGCGCAGGCATGACCTACGAAGCGCTGGTCCGTTCGCGCATCTGTGACCCGCTCGGCATGGCGAATACGCGTATCACCTTGACGCCCGAAATGAAAGCCCGGCTGGCCGTCGGGCACAACGAAGCGGCGGCTCCCGTGGCTAACTGGGATCTCCCGACGCTGGCCGGCGCCGGCGCGCTCCGCTCCACCGCCAACGATATTCTCACGTTCCTGGCGGCGAATCTCGGATACATACAAACGCCGCTCGCCCAGGATATGGCGGACGAAATCTCCATCCGCCGCCCCACCACTATTCCCGATACCGAAATCGCATACGCCTGGCACATTCAGACCAAGGACGGAAAATCCGTCATCTGGCATAACGGCGGCACCGGCGGTTACCGCACCTTCATGGGCTTCGATCCGAAGGCGCGGGTGGGAGTGGTCGCGCTGGCGAACATCTCAACTCCGGCGGGCGTGGACGACATCGCGCTGCACCTGCTCAATCCCAGCAACGCGCTGCTGAAAGTCAGCCCGCCCACTGAGCATAAGGAAATTACGCTCGATCCAAAGCTCTTCGATCGCTACGTTGGCGTCTATCAACTCGGAACCAATGCCCTTATGACCGTCTCGCGCGATGGCGACAAGTTCTACACGCAGCTCACCGGACAACCCAAGATCCAGGTCTTCGCCGAAAGCGATCGCAAGTTCTTTCTCAAGGTCGTCGATGCACAGCTCACTTTCGAGGTCGATCCAAATCACGCGCAAATCCCCGCGGCCAGCGTCACCCTCCATCAGAACGGAAGAGACACCGTGGCCAAGCGCGTAAGCGACACCGAAGCGAAACAGGCCTTGGACGGCATTCAAGCACGCAACGCCGAAATCGCCAAGAGATACAAGGACCAAACGGCGACCCCCGGCAGCGAGGCTGCGGTACGTACCGCGATCCAGCAATTGCAGTCTGGCAATCCGGACTACGACCGCATGAGCCCTGCCCTGGCCGCGGCCACGCGCCAGCAACTCCCGCAAATCCAGGGAATGATCGTCAAGCTTGGCCCCTTGCAGTCGATCACTTTCAAAGGCGTCGGCCAAGGCGGCGCCGATATCTATCAACTCCAGTTCGAAAACGGCTCGCTCGAATACCGAATCGTGCTTGGGCCAGACGGAAAGATCGAAGGAGCCTTCCTTCGGCCGGCTAATTGAAACTCGTGTGCTACAGTTGTCTCCGGGAATCGACCCGCGACGACGGTCGCTCATAGCGCTCGCGCTTCAGGCGGAGCATCCCCGCCGAGAATTAGCGCTCGCATTTGCACAAACGAACCCACGGGGAGTGCGCTGCCATCGCCATAGCGATTGATAAGTGATTATGTTTCAAACAGTTATGGACATTTCAAGGCACCTTCGGGAATCCGTTTGCGGTCGCTGCCCCGCTCCTTGCCGCACCCACTAAAATAGTAATGAGATGAGCGACCAGGACTACCCACTTCCCCCCGCGACCTTCGAGTTCCTCGTGCTTTCCCTGCGCACCCAGACCGAAATGCACCTTGGACTCCTCTATTCCGGCGAGGAAAAAGATCAGCCCGAGCCCGACTTCCGCATCGCGCGCCACAGCATCGACCTGCTCGCCATGCTCCAGGAAAAGACCCGCGGCAACATCACGCTCGAAGAGCAGCGCCTCATCGAAAACAGCCTCACCGAATTGCGCTTTCGATACGTGCAAGCCATGGAACGGCATCAAAAGCAAGCCGCGGCGGCAAAATCCGGCGCCTCCGCCGAGCCGTCCAAATCCGGACGCACCAGCGACCACATGGAACCAGAAGGGCAGGCCGGCTCCTAGATGGCGGTCGAATCGGTTCGCATCACGGTGCTGGGCTCCGGCACCAGCGTAGGCGTCCCTACCATCGGCTGCCATTGCGCTGTCTGCACCTCGACCGATCCGCGCGACCAGCGCCTGCGCCCGTCCATCTACGTTCGCTACGGCGAGCATGGCGTCCTGATCGACACCACGCCCGATTTCCGCCAGCAGGCCCTGCGCGCCCACATCGAACGAGTCGACGCGATCCTGTTCACCCACTCCCACGCCGACCACATCATGGGCCTGGACGATGTCCGCCCGCTGAATTTCCGCCAGGGCGGTGTGATTCCTATCTACGGTGCAGCCGAGCACATCGAGAACATCCGTCGCTGCTTTCACTACGTCTTCTCGAACCACAAAACGGAATCATCGGTCCCGCGCCTGGTAACCAACGTCTTCGACGCATCTCCCATCGATCTGTTCGGGCTCGAATTCACACCCATCCGCCTGTGCCACGGCAAAGGCACGGTGCACGGCTTCCGCTTCCTCGACGCTGCCTATCTGACCGACCACAGCGATATCCCGGAAGAATCCATGCATCAGCTGACCGGCCTGGACGTCCTGTTCCTGGACGCGCTTCGCCACAAGCCCCATCCCACGCACTCCACCGTCGAACGCTCCTTGCAATCGGTCGAAAAGCTCGCCCCCAGGCGCGCCTTCTTCACACACATCTGCCATGACCTTCCGCACGCTCGCACTGAGGAGCTGCTGCCGCCGAATGTGCGCCTGGCCTACGATGGTCTGGAAATCTCAATCCCCGAGGTTCCGGCATGATCTACCGCAGCCTCGCGGAGATCCCCGCGGACTTCGGCCCCTGCGCCATCACCATCGGCAATTTTGACGGCGTCCACCTGGGTCATCAGGAGATCCTGCGGCAGGTAGTCGAAATTGCCCGCAGCGAAGGATGGCACTCCGCCGCCGTCACGTTCCATCCGCATCCCACCAAGCTGGTGGCTCCCGAGCGCGCCCCGCGCTTGCTCACCACGCCCGAACAACGCGCCCGCCTCATTGAACAACGCGGCGTCGATGAAGTCCTGATCCTGCCCTTCGACTCCTCGATCGCCCATCTGGCCCCCGAAGACTTCGTGCGCGAAATTCTCGTGGACAAACTCAAAACCCGCGCCATCCTGGTGGGCGACAACTTCCGCTTCGGCCATCGCGCCGCGGGCAACGTGGATACGCTCGAAGAGCTCGGCGGCAAATACAGCTTCGAAACGGACGTGGTCCTTCCCGTCACCTGGCGCAATCGCCTCATCTCGAGCAGCGCCATCCGCGCCGCGATCGATTCCGGACAAGTTTCGATTGCCTGCCGGATGCTGGGCCGCCCATACCCACTCGAAGGTGTGGTGGTTCACGGCGCGGGCGTGGGCTCGAGACAAACCGTCCCCACTCTCAACCTGCAAACCGACGCCGAAGTTCTTCCTAAGGCCGGCGTCTACGTCACGCGCACCCGCGACCTCGTGCAGGCGCGCGAATGGCCTTCCATTACCAATGTCGGATACCGCCCCACCTTTAACGGCCACGGCCTGAGCATCGAGACCTACTTACTCACTGCTCTCGACGGCCCAGCCCCGTCCGAGATTTCGGTTGAATTCCTGCGCTGGGTCCGCGACGAGCGCAAGTTCGACAGCCCCGAAGCGTTGAAGGCCCAAATCCTGCGCGACGTTGCCCGTGCCGACGCCTATCACCGGCGCTTGACCAACAAAACTACATCCGCCCGGTAGCCAGCTTCCGATCAGAACCGTACGATCAATGTACGGCGGTGAAAACGGTTCATGTATATCGTTCCAACGGGCTGTGGTCTGTGAAGAAGGAAGGTAAGTCCGCCAAGACTTTTTCCACCCAACGTGAGGCTGTCCACGCTGCCAAGGTGAGCGTCATAACCCAAGGCGGGCAGTTCGTCCTGCATGGAAGTGACGGTCAGATCCGAAAATATGAAGTACACGGAATGAACCGGTGGTCCTCTCGAACGCGTGCAATCCGACCGTTCAAGTGAACACGCGGCTAAAAAATAGCGACGTTTTCATCAATTGTCCGTTTGACTCCGGCTACCGCCCGATATTCAACGCGATTGTCTTCAGCTTTTATGACCTCGGATTCGTCGCTCGTTGTGCGCTTGCCGAAGACGACGCCACGGAGTTTCGACTTTTCAAAATCGAACGGATCATTGAGGAATGCCGATTCGGAATCCACGACCTGTCAGCCGTGGAGCCGGATACCGGTACCGGACTTCCTCGCTTTAACATGCCCCTGGAGCGGAGATTGTTCCTCGGCTGCAAACGTTTCGGCCCTCTCAAACTGGCAATCGCGAACATCCGGGCATCCCTGCCGATTTTTCGAAGTCGCGGTCACCAACAAGCACGCGCCATGACCCGCCACAATTCAACAACTTCCAGCACTCCACGCCTCGCCCCGCCTGCCCCCGTGCTATTACGGATTCGAAAGGACCATCTCAATGCAAGCCACTCTCGCGAACCCGACCCCTTCCCGCACCAGCGCCAACCGCCTGAACGCCCTCCACTCCACCGGCCCGCGTACCGATTCCGGCAAGCAGCGATCCTCGCTCAACGCCCTCCGCCATGGACTCACGAGCCAAACCGCCGTCCTGCCCTCCGAAGACCCCGCCGCCTACCAGCTACACTGCGACCAGTTTCGCGCTGAATACGACCCCCAAACCCCCAGCGAGCGCCAGCTAGTTCAGGAACTCGCCGACACCGCTTGGCGCCTCAATCGCGTCCCGCTCCTCGAAGCTGGCCTGCTCGCCACGGCCGCCGGCGCCAACCCCCGCGAGTCCATACCCGCTCTCGCCACCATTGGCCTCCACGGCCAGCGCCTCTCCCGCCAGTTCCAAAAAACGCTCGACCAGCTCCGCGCCCTCCAAACCGAGCGCCGCGACCGCGAAGCGCACGACCTCAAACGCGCCGCCTCCCTCCTCGAACTCCACAAACACAAAGGAATTCCGTACGATCCCGTCCAGGATGGGTTCGTTTTTTCAATAAGCGAAATTGAAACGCACAGCCAGCGCCTGATGCGTCAAAACGAGGCACGCCGCGTTGGATATTTCCGCTTTGAGGCCGACCCCGTAATGGTCCGCGCCACTGGCGTGCTCAAATAACCACACTGTCCGGTATTAGCATCCTTCACGTGACTGATTTTCCCTTCGGATCAGCTCACCAAAAACTCCTTTGCTGCTTCTCCGCTCAGCGGTTGACCATCTGCTGCAGATGCGCCGGATACCGGTCCCCTTGAACCGTTATCTTCGCCACCGCCTCGTTGATGCCCCGCAGATCGGCGGGCGTTAGCTCGATGCTCGCCGCTCCGATGTTCTCCTCCAGCCGGTGCAGCTTCGTCGTGCCGGGAATCGGAACGATCCACGGCTTTTGAGCCAGCAGCCAGGCCAGAGCGATCTGTGCCGGTGTTGCCTTTTTGGACGCCGCGATCTGACCCAGCAAGTCCACCACCGCCTGGTTCGCCTTCCGCGCCTCTTCCGTAAAGCGAGGAACGATGTTGCGAAAATCGGTGCTGTCAAACTTGGTCTTTTCGTCGATCGCACCCGTAAGAAAGCCTTTGCCGAGAGGACTGAATGGAACAAACCCGATTCCAAGTTCCTCCAGCGCGGGCAGAATCTCCTTTTCGGGTTCCCGCCACCACAGTGAATACTCGCTTTGCAGCGCCGCGACGGGCTGAACGGCGTGCGCGCGACGGATCGCCGTCACGCCGGCTTCAGACAGGCCGAAGTGCCGCACTTTGCCTTGCTGGACCAGATCTTTCACCGTGCCGGCGACATCTTCCATGGACACTTTCGGATCAACCCGGTGCTGATAAAAGAGGTCGATCACATCCGACCGCAGGCGCTTCAGTGCTGCGTCCGCAACCTCGCGAATGCGCTCCGGCCGGCTGTCCAAGCCGTTACCCGGCCTCCCATCTTTAAAACCGAACTTGGTTGCGATCACCACTTGCTTGCGGAAGGGAGCCAGGGCCTCGCCCACCAGTTCCTCGTTCGCGAACGGACCGTACGCCTCAGCTGTGTCAAAGAACGTCACTCCGCGGTCGAAAGCGGTCCGAATCAGCTTGATGGCCTGCTGTTTTTCGGTTGGAGGTCCGAAGCCGAAGCTCAGGCCCATGCAGCCCAGCCCGATGGCGGAAACCTCCAATTTGGTCTTTCCCAGCATTCGCTTTTGCATATTTCTCCTTTCGACGCCGGCGCTCGGGCAAAGCCGCGTTTCAATATTAATGATCGCGCAATCGGCGATCTAATCCGCGCGGAGCGAAAGGCCGGTGAACCAGGGGACAACCCACTGCGCGACAATAGAAGAACCAAAGGAGTTTTTTCGTGAGCTTATCCGAAGGAAAAATCCGTCACCTGAACGCCCTTTCGAATAAAGACGGGGTCATCGCCGCCGCCGCGATGGACCAGCGTGGCAGCCTGCAAAAGGCCATCGCCGCGGCGCGAGGCATCTCCACCGATCAGGTCACCGCCGACATGATGAGCGAATTCAAAGTCGCGGTCACCAAAGTTCTTACCCCCCATGCCAGCGCCATCCTGCTCGATCCGGAATTCGGGCTGCCCGCCGCCAAGGCGCGCTCCTCCAACGCAGGCCTGCTGCTGGCCTACGAAGAAAGCGGTTACGACAATACCAAACCCGGCCGCTTGCCGGACCTGCTGCCGCACGTCTCCGCCCGGCGCATCGCCGGCTGGGGCGCCAACGCCGTGAAGATTCTGCTCTACTACACCCCCTTCGACGACCCGCAAGTCAACGACATCAAGCACGCCTTCATCGAACGCATCGGCGCGGAATGCGAGGCGCTGCAGATTCCGTTCTTCTGCGAATTCGTTGGCTACGACCCCAAGGGCGGCGACGAAAAAGGCTTCGAGTTCGCCAAGGCCAAGCCGCAAGTCGTGATCGGGAGCATGCAGGAATTTTCCAAGCCGCAATACCTGATCGACGTCCTCAAAGTCGAGGTTCCCATCAACGCGAATTACGTCGAAGGCAGCAGCGTGTATAAGGGCCAGAAAGCCTATTCGCGCCAGGAGGCCCTGGGACATTTCCGCCGCGCCGCCGAAGTCGCCGCCAAGCCGTTCATCTATCTCAGCGCCGGTGTCAGCAACGCCCAGTTCGTCGAATCGCTGAACATGGCCGCCGAAGCCGGAACTGACTATTCCGGCGTCCTCTGCGGACGCGCCACCTGGAAAGAAGGCATCCCGATCTACGCCAAACAGGGCGTCAAAGCGCTGGAAGATTGGCTCTCCAATGAAGGCGTCAAGAACATCAATGCCGTGAACGCCGCCATCAAAACCGCCAAACCCTGGTACCAGAAGGCGGGCGTCCCGCAACCGGTTCACGCATAACAGGCTGCTGTTTTAGGCCTGTCCGATTCCGCACATGACGGTCCCAATCAGCGACACCAAAAGCTGAAGCCGCCCGGCAAGTTGATGAAGCGCACTGCTCCTAACTGGCAGAGGAAGTGCTCGTAGGTACGCGATGCGCACATTTTGGAACGATATCCGTTACGGCCTGCGCATGCTCGCCGCGAATCCCGGCTTCACGGCAGTCGCGATCCTCTCGCTCGCCATCGGCATCGGCGCGAACACATCCATGTTTAGCTTCGTGGACGCGCTGTTGTTGCGCCCGCTCTCGGTTCCGCATTCCTCTGAGATCGTACGCGTCACCAGCACCAGCAAATCCGAGCCTTACGGCCGCCTTTCCTATCTGGATTACCTGGATTTGAGTAAGCAGACCAAAACCCTTTCCGGCCTGCTCGGCTGCACTCAGCTCCCGGTTGGCTTCAGTTCAGACCCCAAGCTGCCCGCCCGGTTAAAGCTGGCCCTGGGAGCCAGCACCAATTTTTTCGACGTTCTCGCCGTCCCACTCGCTCTCGGCCGCGGGTTCCGTCCTGACGAGGACCGCCGTCCCGTCGCGATCATCAGCAACCAGCTTTGGGAGTCGGAGTTCGCTCGCGATCCTTCCGTCCTTGGCCGCACCGTCAGCGTAAGCAAGATGCAATTCACCATCGTCGGCGTGGCGCCCAAGGATTTTGCCGGCCTGGATCTTATGGTGCACGAGGATTTGTACATCCCTATCGGCATGGATGCCGAGCTTGCGCCGAAGGACCGGGAGGACTTTGAACGGCGCGATCGTCTCTCAGTCAACGCGTACGGGCGCCTTGCTCAGGCCTACACAGCCCAACAAGCTCAGGCTGAACTGCAAGCGATTGCGCGCAATCTTGAAAAAGCTTATCCGGACGCCGATCGCGGGCGCGGCGTGCTGGTCATGCCTGAGGTCCGCGCGCGGCTTGCCATGGACTCCGACGACACCCTTGAGCTGAGCTTATTGTTGGGCATCGCCGGCTTGGTTCTGCTGATTGCTTGCGCCAATGTCGCCAATCTCTTGCTGGCGCGGGCGCGCGCCAGGGCGCGAGAGATTGCAATTCGTTTGGCCATCGGCGCCAGCCGTAGACGGCTGCTTCAGCAGCTCCTCACCGAGAGCTTGTTGCTGGCCACGCTGGGCGGAGCCGTGGCGCTCCTGCTGACGCTATTCAGCATCGATTTCTTTGCCTCCGTCCGCCTGCCCACCTCGCTCCCACTGCGCATCATCGCGCGGCCTGACTTGCGGGTCTTGTTGTTCGCTGGCGCCGTGACACTACTGAGCAGCGTCATTTTCGGCCTCCTACCTGCGCTGCACGCCCTTCGCTCCGACGTAAACACAACCATAAAGGCTGGTGACACCGCCCCCTCCGGCAGGCGCCGCCGCTTCCAGGGTCGTAACGCCTTGGTGGCCGTTCAGATCGGCGTGTCCATGATGCTGTTAGTGGCCTCCGGCTTGCTCGTCAAGGATTTCTTTGCTTTCGCCGCGATCCGAGCCGGCTTTCGTATCGATCACGTGCTCGTTTTGGGAGTGGATCCTGAACTGGCGCGCTACACCGAGTCCCAGGGACGCGCATTCTTTGAACAACTGACGCAACGCGTGCGCGCGCTTCCCGGTGTTCGTTCCGTCGCCTTCGCTCAACACATCCCTTTGGGGTTTTCCAGCTCCTCTCGCGATGTGGCGGTCGAAGGTTTTGAGATGCCGCCCGGCCAGCGCAGCATTGCCGTCTCATCCAACATTGTCAGCGGCGATTACTTCTCCCTGATGCGGATTCCGATTGTTCAGGGCCGCGCCTTCGATCGCACGGATACGCTCTCCTCCACGCCGGTCGCCATCGTCAATCAGGTGATGGCGCAAAAATATTGGCCCAATCGGGATCCAATCGGCGGACGCATACAAGTGAACGGCACTCAAATGCTGCAGGTCGTCGGAATCGCTAAGACCATCAAGTATCGCGACCCCGTGGAGCGTCCCATGCCGTTCCTCTATCTGCCCCTGTCCCAGCAGTATTCCAGTTTCATTACGCTGCACGTCGAGACGGAAAACGATCCGGCGGCGATGGCCGCTCCGGTGCTCGCGCAGATCCGTGGCCTGGACCCGGGAATGCCCGTATCGGACGTCCAGACTTTGGAGCATTTCTTCAACGAAGGCGCGCTGTTTGGGACACGGCTCATCATGCAGGTTGTTGCCGCCATCGGCCTGCTCGGTCTGCTGCTGGCCGTCACCGGATTGTACAGCGTGATCGCCTTCTCGGTGAGCCGCCGCACCCGCGAGATTGGCATTCGCATGGCCATCGGAGCGAACCCTGGAAAGGTTGCCCGCCTGGTGCTGCGGCAAGGTCTTGCTCTCACATTGATCGGCATGGCCATCGGCTTGGCGCTCGCGCTAGCCGCGTCCAAACTGCTGGCGAGCCTTCTGACCCGTGTCAGTTCGCGAGACCCCGTGGTGTATCTGCTCGCCCCGGTACTGCTGGCCGCGATCAGCCTGCTGGCGTGCTACGTTCCGGCTCGGCGTGCAGCGCGAGTGGATCCGATGGAAGCGCTTCGACACGACTAAATGCTCCCAACATTCGTCCGCATGAGGTAACCTTGCGCACCATCTGGAATGACATACGCTACGGTCTGCGAATGCTGGCTTCCGCCCCAGGCTTCACGGCGGTCGCGGTCCTCTCCATCGCCATCGGGATAGGCGCGAACACGTCCATGTTCAGCCTGCTCGACGCATTCTTGCTGCGTCCGCTCCCGGTGCCGCATTCCTCCCGGATCGTGCACGTGGCCAGCACCAGCCGCTCCGGCCGTTTCGGCAGAATTTCTTATCCGGACTACGTGGATTTTCGCAATCAAGCCTCGAGTGTTTCAGGACTCCTGGCTTACCAGCAAATTCCCGTCGGTTTCAATGCCGATCCCAGGTCTCCGGCGCGCCTGAAACTCGGCATTGCCGTGAGTCCTGATTTCTTCGACGTGCTCGAAGTTCGACCCACCATCGGCCGCGCCTTCCGGCCTGACGAAGATCGCACTCCCGTTGCCGTAATCAGCGATTTCCTATGGCAGTCCGAGTTCGGTCACGACCCATCTGTCATCGGCCGCACCATCCGCCTGAGCAAAACGAACTTCACGATCATCGGGGTCGCGCCCGAGAGCTTTACCGGGCTGAATCTTTTCTTTCACGAGGAATTCTACGTACCTCTCGGCATGTCGCCTCAGCTCGCGCCGGAGGAGACCAAGCGGCGCGAACAGCGCGACCGTCTCTCGCTGGATGTATTCGCGCGTCTTGCCTCCGGACGGACGGCGCCGCAAGCCCAGGCTGAATTTCAGGCCATCGCACGCCGCCTGGTGGAGGCGCATCCGGACACTAATCGCGGCCGTAGCGTCCTGGTAATGCCAGAGATGCAGGCGCGCTCGTTTGTCTCGCCGGATAATGCCCTGGAGGAGGGTATCTTGTTGGCCATCGCAATCGCGGTTTTGTTGATCGCGTGCGCCAACGTGGCCAACCTCTTGCTAGCTCGCGGGCGGGCGCGGTCGCGCGAGATCGCCATCCGCCTCGCCATCGGAGCCAGCCGCCAGCGCCTGTTCCAGCAACTCCTCACGGAAAGCCTCTTGCTCGCAGTGCTGGGCGGGGCGGCCGGCTTGCTGCTGGCGCTCTTCAGCATCGATTTCTTCGCCTCCGTTCGCCTTCCTACCACGCTTCCAATCTGGCTGGTGGCCAGGCCAGACCCGCGAGTGCTGCTGTTCGCGTGTGCGGCAACGTTAGTGAGCGGCCTCATCTTCGGCCTGGCTCCAGCCCTGCACGCGCTTCGATCTGACGTAAACTCCACGCTGAAGGCGGGCGATGCCGCGCCGGCCGTGAAACGCTGGCGTTTCCATGGGCGCGACGCCTTGGCTGCCGCTCAAATCGGCCTGTCCATGCTGCTCCTGGTGACCTCCGGCCTGCTGGTCAAGGATTTCTCTCGTATGACAGCGTCGCGAGCGGGCTTTCGTGTTGACCACGTCCTCGTAATGGGCCTGAATCCGCTGGTGGCTCATTATTCCGAATCGCAGGCGCGGACCTTCTACCGGCAATTGCTGGACCGCGTGCGCTCGCTTCCCGGCGTCAGCTCCGCTACGCTCGCCGAGCATGTTCCGCTGGGCTTCTCCAGTTCAAGTCGCGAGGTCGCGGTGGAAGGTTTCCAGATGCCTCCGGGCCAGCGCAGCGTCACAGTGTCATCCGACATTGTCAGCGATCACTACTTCTCCCTGATGCATATTCCGCTCGTGGAGGGCCGTGAATTCGACAGCACTGACACGGCCTCTTCCCCGCTGGTCGCCATCGTTAACGAAGCCATGGCGCAGACGTATTGGCCGAACCGAAACCCTCTTGGAGGACGCATCCGGCTGCCTGACAATCAGGTCCTCGAAGTGGTCGGCATCGCCAAGACCATCAAGTATCACGACCCAGCCGAGCCGCCGCTGCCATTCCTCTACCTGCCTTTTGCCCAGCAGTACAGTTCGTTCATGATGCTGCACGTGGAAACTCCGGGCGATCCGGCGGCGCTGGCCGCTCCAGTCCTCGCGCAGGTCCACAGCTTGGATCCAGGAATGCCTGTGGTAGACACCCAGACGCTGGAGCACTTCTTCAACCAGGCTGCGCTGTGGAGCAGCCGGCTCGTAATGCAAGTGGTCGTCGCCATCGGGCTGCTGGGTCTGCTCCTGGCCGTCACCGGTTTGTACGGCGTGATCGCTTACTCGGTCAGCCGACGCACGCGCGAGATCGGCATCCGCATGGCCATCGGCGCGGACTCGGGCAAGGTTGCCCGTCTGGTTCTGCGCCAAGGAGTCAGGCTGACGTTGGTCGGAACGGCCATCGGCCTCGCGCTCGCTCTAGCCGCGTCCAAGCTGTTGGCGAGCCTTCTGGCAGGCGTCAGCTCACGCGATCCCCTGGTGTATTTGCTGGCCCCAACGCTGCTGGCCGCAGTCAGCCTGCTGGCGTGCTACGTTCCGGCCCGGCGTGCAGCGCGAGTGGATCCACTGGAAGCGCTGCGACACGACTAGCGTCCAGCTTCGCGCCTTCCCAACGCGCGACCACTGCCGTCGCCATGCAGTTGCCCAGCACATTGACGGCTGTCCGCCCCATGTCCATTACGGCATCGGCGCCCAGCAACAGCGCGACACCAGAGACCGGCAAACCGAAAGATGCAATCGTTCCAGCTAGCACCACGATGGCCGCACGCGGCACCCCCGCGACGCCTTTGCTGGTCAGCATCAACGTCAGCATCATGAGCAGCTGCTGGCTGATCGGCATGTGAATCGAGGCCGCCTGCGCGATGAATACAGAAGCCAGCGAAAGATACAATGCGCTGCCCATCAGGTTGAAGCTGTAGCCGGTCGGTAGAACGAAAGCCACAATGTGCGGCGGCGCGCCAATCTGCTCCATGTTTTCGAGCGCCAACGGCAGCGCCGCTTCGCTGGACGCAGTCGAAAAGGCGATCAAGCACGGCTCGCGCACCGCGCGCAAGAAAGGACGTATCGGAATCCGCGACAGCATGGCCGATGCACCCAGGAAAATCACGATGAACAAAACGAGCGCAACATAGAGCGTCAAGACCAGCTTTCCCAATCCGAGCAGCACGCCCGCGCCATTGGTTCCGATGGCATGCGCCATGGCTGCCCCTACGCCCACCGGCGCCAGATACATCACGTATTTGGTGTAACGCAGCATGATGTCGGCCAGCGATTGACAAAACCCGACCACCGGCTTTGCTTTCGCGCCGATTGCCGCGCACGCCGTGCCAAACAGAAACGAGAACACCACAATCTGGAGCACATCGCCGCGCGCCATCGCGTCAATCACGCTTTGCGGGAAGGTGTGTTCCAGCACGCCACTGAATGTCGGCGGCGCTTGCGGCACGCCGGCCGCCGCGGTGCTGGCTTCGAGTGTCAGCCCCGCGCCCGGCCGCACCAGGTTTACGGCCGCTAAACCGAGAAACAGCGCGATGGTGGTCAGCACCTCGAAATAGACGATGGCCTTCAGCCCGATCCGACCCATGGCCTTCACGTTGCCCGTGCCGGCGATGCCGTAGACCAGCGTTCCGAAGATGAGCGGCGCGATGATGGATTTAATCAGCCGCAGAAAAACGTTGGCCAGCGCCGCCATCCAGTCCGCTTTTGCGACCTCCGGATACCCCCCGCCCAGCGCCACGCCCAACAGCATGGCGACGAAAATCCAGGCGGTCAGCGACAGCCGCTTCAACGCTCTCCCCACTTCAGCTTCTGCCGCAGCACATCGAAGAAGAACATCTTCGGCGGCCGAACCAGCAGAACACGGTGCTCGGAAGCTCGGCAGACCACATGGTCCTCGTTCAGCAATGGTTCGCCAACCTGGCCGTCCACGGTGAGAAACGCTTCGTGATCGGCCGCGTGCGACATCAGCTCGATCACGCTAGTCTCGGGTACCAGCACCGGCCGGTTGGTCAGAGTGTGCGGGCAAACGGGCGTGATGCACAGCGCATGCACCGCGGGAAACACGATGGGACCGCCGGCCGATAGCGAGTAGGCCGTCGAACCAGTCGGAGTGCAAACAATCAGCCCGTCCGCTTTGAAGGTGCTGACGTATTGCGAGTCGACGAAGGCCTCCAGATCGATCATGCGCGCGAATTGGGTTTTCGAGATGACGATGTCGTTCAGCGCCTCGTACGACTTCACCACTTGGCCGCGCCGGACCAGATCGCCGTGCAGCATGCCGCGTGGGACCACTCGCTGCTCGCCGCGGAAGGCGCGCTCCAACTCGGGATATAGCTGATCGAGCGTGATGGCCGTCAGAAACCCGAGCCCTCCCAGATTCACCGGCAGCAGTGGAATCTCGCGGCCGGCTACCGCGCGCGCCGCCGCCAGCAGCGTGCCATCGCCTCCCAAAACGATCACCAGTTGCGTGCCTTCCGGGACTTCCGATCGCCGGAATCCGTTGGTGCGGTCCATGTAAATTGCGGATTCTTCGTCCAGCCGCGCATCCAGCCCGCGCTCTTTCAACCATTCGACCAGTTTCGGCACGATGCTCGAAGCATGCGGAATGCCCGGTTTGGCCATGATCCCGACTACTTTAATGTCTGGCATATAAGAGGAATTCCTGATTGCCTTCCGCGCCCAGCACGGGGCTCGGAATGATCTCGGTTTGAAATCCGAGCTGCCGCACCGCGTCTTCCACGCGCTGGCAAGCCTGGTGATGCAACACCGGGTCTCGAATAATTCCTCCTTTTTCCACTTGCTGCCGTTCCAGCTCGAATTGGGGCTTTACCAGAATAACCATTTCCGCATCCTGGGCAAGCAGAGCCGCCATCGCCGGCAGGATCATGGTGATGGATATGAAACTCACATCCGCCACCGCGAGACCGATCGTCTCCGGCACTTCGCGCCGGCTCAGGTAGCGAGCGTTGACCTGTTCGTGCACCACCACGCGCGGATCGTTGCGCAATTTCCAGTCCAGTTGTGCGGTGCCCACATCGATGGCATACACGCGCGCGGCGCCATGCTGCAGCAGGCAATCGGTAAATCCGCCGGTGGACGAGCCGACGTCCAGGCAGATCTTACCCGCGGCCGAAATGTGGAAATGCTGGAGCGCCGCCTCCAGTTTTAAACCGCCGCGCCCGACATAACGCGGGGTCTCGATGAGTTCCAGGCGAGCCTCGCTCGGAACAGCCTGACCGGCCTTGTCGATTTTCTGCCCATCCACTCGCACCTGGCCGGCCAGAATGAGCGCGCGGGCTTTTTCACGCGAGGAAACGAGTCCGCGTTCGACGAGCAGCTGGTCGAGTCTCAACGTACTCCTTAGGTCTGGCGGTGCACAATCCAGTCAGCGATTTCGCGCAGCCGTTCGGCGCGCTCGTCGAGCGGCCGCAAGGCCCGATGCGCGGCCCGCCGTTCCTGCTCGGCCATCTCGCGCGAGCGCTCCAGACCATAAACCGCCGGGAACGTGATCTTCTTCTGCTGGGCGTCCTTGCCCGCGGTCTTCCCCAGCGCTTCGGAAGATTGCTCGACGTCCAGCACGTCATCCACGATCTGAAACGCCAGCCCGACGTGCTCTCCGTAGCAGGAAAGCGCGCTCAACTGTTCATCGCCCGCGCCCGCGAAGATCCCGCCCATGCGCAGGCTGGCGCGCAGCAGCGCACCGGTCTTAGCGGTGTGAATGGTCTCCAGCAGCGTGGCATCCGGATGTTTGCCTTCGCCCTCCAGATCGTGAACCTGTCCGCCGATCATGCCGCCCAGCGTCCCCGCCGCCACCGACAGCTCTTCGATCAGCTGCACCCGCCGCTCGGCCTCGCACCTCAGTTGAGCCAGGACCTGGAAGGCCAGTGTCAGCAGCGCGTCGCCCGCCAGGATCGCCATCGCCTCGCCGAATACTTTGTGGCAAGTGGGCACGCCGCGGCGCAAGTCGTCGTTGTCGAGCGCCGGAAGATCGTCGTGGATGAGCGAATAAGTGTGGATCAGCTCCAGGGTGCACGCGGCCTGCTCGATTCCGTCCGGGGAATCGGACACGGCCTCGGCCGCGGCCATGCACAAGATGGGACGAATCCGTTTTCCACCCGCGAAGAGGCTATAGCGCATGGCCTTGTGGATGGATTCCGGCGGCGCCGATTCGGGCGGAACAACGCGCCGGAGTGTTTCGTCGATCTTCTGCTGTTGCTGCGCGACGTACTGGTCGAGCGTCATGCCTTGTCGGGCCGG
>DATJWJ010000229.1:0-42895 GCA_035501355.1 Bryobacteraceae bacterium
CGCATGCTCTTCGTCATCGAGTCCACGCCGGAACGCTTGATGAAAGTGGTGAACGCGAGCGCCCCGCTGAAACAATTGGTGGAGAATCGCTGGATTCGTATCGCCACCATCGACCCCGCCTCAGGCTGCGTGCATGTCCGCGGGAACGGCGGCTTCGAGGAGTTCGAAGGACCCATCGAGCGCCTACCGACCGCTCTCTCTTCCGAGGAATGGTACAGCGGCAAAATCCAGCATCTCCCCATGGCCTCGATTCAAACCGCGGCAGGAGACCGTTAAGTGGACCTTTCGCAAGCCATGCTCGTGTTTGTGGTGATGGCGCCCGGTGTAGTCTTCGGCGTCCTGGCGTTGCTATGGCTGCTGGGCTGGCTCCCCACAGAACGCGTGCTCTCCAGGATAACCGGCCTGACGTTTTCCGCCGCCGTTTTTGCGCTGGCCCTGATCATTTGGAAGCTCGGCTCTACGGGGGCTCCAGCGGTGGTGGTGACATTCGGCAACTGGTTTAACGTGCATGATTATCACTTCCCACTGGTGCTAATGGCAGACCGTCTGTCGCTGCCGTTTCTCGGCATGACGGTGGTCCTGTCGGGATTGATCGGGCAGTTCTCGGCCACCTACCTGCATCGCGAGCGCGGTTTTCAGCGCTTCTTCCTGCTGCTGCACCTCTTCGCATTCGGATCTTTGCTGGCGTTCGCGGCCGGTTCCTTCGACCTGCTCGTAGCCGGATGGGAGCTGGTTGGCATCACTTCGGTGTTGTTGATCGCATTTTTCGAGCAGCGGCCCGCCCCGGTGGAAAATGGTCTTCGCGTCTTCGCGGTGTATCGCGCCTGCGACATAGGATTGCTCGTGGGCGTTTTTGCCATGCATCACTGGGCCGGCAATGCTTCGTTCGTCGGCGGACTTCCCGCGCTTAACGGAACCCAGCAAGCCGTGGTTGGCCTGCTTCTGCTACTGGCCGCCGCCGGAAAAGCAGCGCAGGTCCCATTCTCCGGATGGCTTCCGCGCGCCATGGAAGGCCCCACGCCATCGAGCGCGATCTTTTACGGCGCAATCTCGATTCACGCCGGCGCCTATCTGTTGCTCCGCGCTCAGCCCATGCTCGCCCAGTCCCGGCTGGCTTCCGCTTTGGTGATTATCATCGGCGTGCTTACGGCCATACACGGCACCATCGTCGGACGCGCCAGCGCCGACGCCAAAACCTCGCTCGCTTACGCATCCCTGACGCAGGTAGGCGTGGTGTTCGTCGAGATCGGACTCGGCTGGAAATGGATCGCCGTCGCTCACATCCTGGGACACGCCACGGTGCGCACCTTGCAATTCCTGCGAGCGCCGTCCATGCTGCACGACTATCACCAGATGCATTCCGCTATCGGCGGCGCGGTCGCACCTGCAGGCCGGCATCTGGAAGATCTGGTTCCCGAGCCGGTTCAATTGTGGCTCTATCGCTGGGCGCTCGACCGCGGCCATCTCGACACCCTTCTGGATCGCTTGGTGATTGATCCGCTGATTCGCCTGTCCAACCTGTTTGCGAAGCTGGACGGCCTGGGACTGGATCAGCCGGTGAGCCGGCGTGAAAAGGTGGCGCTTTCCCTCCACAGTCCCGCCGGCCAAGGGGGAGACTGATGCTGAACCCCGAGCCGATCCTTACCCCGGTTGCGATCGCCATACCCTGGCTGGCGGCAATCCTAGCAGTAGTAACCCGTCGGCAAGCACGCGTCATCGGCTGCGTTGCGGCGTCGGTGTCCTTGTTGGCCAGCGCCCTTTTGTTGCACTTCGCCTATGCCGCTCCGGGCAAGGATTCATTAGGGGCAGCATTGATGGTGCTGTTCTCCTCGCTGGCGCTAGTGGGCATGCTGGTGCTCGCACGGCGCGACTGCAGTGCAGGCACGGTCGCGGGAATGCTCTTCGTCCTCGGGTCCACGCTGCTGGCCTACGCGACCGAGAATCTGTTAATCCTGCTGGCGGCCTGGATCTTGACCACGATCCCCTTCTTCCTGGTGCGTTGGTTCGGCGCCCGCACCTGGCGCCCGCGCCTGGCCCTCCTGCTTGCGAGCATCGCTCTCGCGCTAGCCATCGGGCTGATCGCGGCGAATGGCCACGGCATGTCGATCGCTCAGCTCAAGGGCCAGAGTCCCGGAGGAATGCTCGTGTTTGGGCTCCTGGTCGCGGCCGTGATCTTCCGCAAAGGAATCTGTCCCGCTCACGCCTGGGTCGCGGATGCCGCCGCCGGTGGTCCCGCAGTTCCCACCGCTCTTTTGCTCAACGGCCATTTCGGGGCATTCCTGGTGGCGAAGCTCATTGTGCCGCTGTTTCCGGACGCCACTCGCCATATGTTTCCGCTGCTTTCCTACCTCGCTCTAGCCACCGCGCTCTACGTCGCCATTCGCGCGTTGACGGAGAATTCGCCCCGCCGCCTGTTGGCTTTTCTGGCGCTCAGCCAATCGGCGTGCATCCTGGCGGGACTCGAGAGCCGCACGCCGGAAGGAATGACCGGCGCGTTTGTGCACTGGTTCGTCGTGACGATCTCCACCATGGGTCTTTTCGGGATCTTACGGCTGCTCGAAGTCCGCTTCGGCGAGAACCTCACGGCCAGCGGGCATCTTGGTTTGGCCCAGCACGCGCCGCGCCTGGCGGTATTCTTTGTCATCTTTGGACTGGCCTTAGTGGGCCTGCCCGGCACGCTGAGCTTCTGTTCGCAAGACCTGCTGGTGCACGGAACGCTGGCGTCTCACCCGCTCACGGGCCTGCTGCTGCCCATCGCCATCGCGATGAATGCTGTGAGCATTTTCCGTTTATTCACGCGGCTGTTCCTGGGTAAGCGCCGAACGGGTTTCACGGTGATGGCGGACGCCTTGCCGCGCGAACGCTGGATCCTAACCGCCGGCGTCTTGTTCGTTGTGTTGGGCGGATTGTTCCCGAACGCGATTGTGGCCTTGCGGCCGCTGGATGCGGAAGCCGCAGAGCAGACCATCGATTCGCCGGCCAGCCCGGTTCAAGCCTCTCGTCAGAAGTCCCGGGCCAATCAGGTGATTGACTTTGTCAGCGGCGAGTGGCCGGCCGACCCGTCACGCCAATAGCGCTAGACTGGTCCCATGCCCCGTTCGAAATCGCGCCTCATTGTGTTCACTGCCGCCGCTCTCGGTTGCGCGGCCTCTTTCGCCCAGCAACCTCTCCCCATGGCCAGCCATCCGGAAGACGTCGGATTCTCTTCCAAACGCCTGGAAATCGCCCGCGCCGCCTTCAAGGATGACGTCGACACCAAGCGCGTTCCCGGCGCCGTGCTGCTGATCGCGCGCAACGGCAAGGTCGCCTTCTTCGACGCCGTCGGCTACCAGGACCGCGCCGCGCAGACACCCATGAAGAAGGATTCCATCTTCCGCATCGCGTCCATGTCGAAGCCCATCACCACCGTCGCCGCGATGATCCTGGCGGAAGAGAACAAGCTCGACGTCTCCGCGCCCGTCGCGCAGTACCTGCCCGAGTTCAAAGACGTCAAAGTCGGCCCCGAAGGCGCGCCGCCGAAACGTCCCATGACCATCCAGGACCTGATGCGCCACACCTCGGGCCTCACCTACGGCCTGTTCGGAAATTCGCCCGTCGATCAGATGTACCGCAAAGCCCCCATCTTCACCGCCAAATCGCTCGAAGAGATGGTCAAGACGATTGCGAGCATGCCGCTGCTCCACCAGCCCGGCGAATTTTGGGAGTACAGCGTAGGCGTCGATGTGCTCGGCCGCGTGGTCGAGGTCGCCAGCGGAATGGATCTCGACACGTTCGTGCACGAGCGCATCACTGGCCCGCTGAAGATGAACGACACCGGATTCTGGGTGAAACCAGCGGCCCTCTCGCGCCTCGCCAAAGCCGATGGCCCGCCCAACGCGCCGTTTGAAGATGCGACCAAAAAGCCCAACATATTTTCCGGCGGCGGCGGCATGCTGTCCACCGCGGGCGACTATGCGCGCTTCTCCCAGATGCTGCTCAACGGCGGGGAACTCGAAGGCGTGCGCATCCTCTCGCCGAAGACGATCGCGCTCATGACGTCCGATCAGCTCCCCCCCGGCGTGGAACGCCACACCCCGGTCGCGATGGCCATCGGGCCTTTTGGTCCAGTTCCTGAAATGGGCACCAGTTTCGGCTTGGGATTCGCGATTCGTGTCGATCCCGGCCGCAATCCACTGCCCGGCTCGGTCGGCGATTTTTCCTGGGGCGGAATCACCGGCACACTGTTCTGGGTCGACCCGCAAACCAAGCTGGTGGCCGTATTGATGGATCAGACTTCGCAGCTCAACCTGAACCTGGTCTGGCGCCAGGCCCGGGTCATGGTCTATCAAGCCATGACCAATTAAGGACCACCTTGAGGCCGCGAGCATTCGTCTGCCTGGCTGCCGTTGCGACGGCGGCGTTTGCGCAGAATTCCGCGCCGCCGAATGCTGCACTACGATACTGGTCCGCCGGCCAACTGAAATCCGGCGACACCAGGCTTCTACTCAGCACCCCCACCCACCTGCTTAAGCTCGTACGCGTGACCGGAACCTCGCTGGCCGAATCCCACGAGGGCACCTCCGACGTGTTCTTCGTGGAAGCCGGCGCGGGCTCCATTCTGGCCGGCGGCGAAATTACCGGCGCGACTCCTCTTCCAGACCTGCCCGGCGAACTCCGCGGCCATTCGATCAAGGGCGGCCAACACTACGAACTGCGACCCGGCGCCATGATCAACATCCCGCCGTCCACCCCTTACATGCTCGAAGCACGCGACGGCCTCACCCTGGTCCAACTGAGAATCAACGTCGGCATGCATCCCTGGTCGCTGGTTTCGACCCAACAGACCACGCTCGCCGGAACTAAAGGACGCCCGCCGGAAGCTGTCCCGCTCAGCCCGGATCAGGGCCGTGTGGTGTATTGGTCCGCCGAGTCGCTCCAACACGCCCACGAAACGCTGGCCAAGAAAGCGGCCGCCGGCGAATCGGTGGCCGATCCCCGCGAGCTGGTTTCGATCCCCGCCACGCGCACCCACGCCTACAATTTCCTGCACCGCATTATGGGAAAGAACGGCCAGCCTCCCGGCGTCGAGTTCCACACCGGCAACACCGACATCTACTTCGTCGTCGGCGGCAGCGCGACCCTCATGACCGAGGGCGAAATCGAAAACCGCGAGCCCATCCCCAACCGCCCCGGCGAAGAACGCGGCACGCTAATCAAGAACGGCAAAGGCTACAAGATGCAGCGCGGCGATGTCGTAAACATGCCGCCGCAAGTCCCGCATCAGTCCTTGCCCGGCCCCGCAGGCTTCACCTACATGCTCATCAAGGTGAACACCGGAACCTATCCCTGGTCGCTGATCGAAAAGTAAACCGTCCAATGCGCACGGACGCAGCCAAATTGCGCTACAATCGCCCCAATCAAGGAGATAATAATGGGCGTAATCCTGCAGACTTTTTATTGGAATTGTCCCACTATGGAGGCCCAAGCCGGCACTTGGTGGACCTTCATAAAGTCCAAACTCGCGACAATTCAGAACGCGGGCTTTACCGCCCTCTGGCTTCCGCCCGCATCCAAAGCCGCCAGCATCGGCTCCATGGGTTACGACCCCTACGACTACTACGATTTCGGCGATTTCAATCAAAAAGGCGGAAGCAAAACCTGGTTCGGAAATCAGGCCGAGTTGCTGGCTTTAATTAACGCGGCTCATTCCGGCGGCATGCAGGTATATGCCGACCTGGTCCTCAACCATAACTCCGGCGGCGATGCCACCGAAGTCAATCCACTCGATGGAAAAACTCGCTGGACAAAGTTCAATCCAGCCAGCGGAAAATTCACGCGCGATTGGCTCTGCTTCCACCCTTCCCGTTACGAGTCGTACGACGACATGACCTTCGGAGACATGCCCGACCTCTGCCACCGCAATCCCGCCGTCTACACCAACATGATAGATGTCGCACAATGCCTGATCGAGCAGATCGGTTTCGACGGATTTCGCCTCGACTTCGTCAAGGGATACGGCGCCTGGATGGTCAAGGCCATTGCCGAAATCCGTTACCTCAATAAGGCTCAGCAGGGATTTAAACCATTTTGCGTGGGGGAGTGCTGGGATAGCGACCGCACCATTGATGACTGGCTCTCCGCGGTCAATACCTTCATGGACAACCCGGTTTCAGCGTTCGATTTCCCTCTGCGCTACCGCTTGAAAGATTTATGCGACACCTACGGATTCAATCTGTCCACGCTCGGGCAAGGCGGCGTCCTGATCGACGACCAACCCACCTGCGCGGTCACGTTTGTGGATAATCACGACACCGCCCAAGTCGGCTCCAATGCAGTCATCAACGATAAAATGCTGGCCTACGCTTTTATCCTGACTCATGAAGGTTATCCCTGCGTTTTTTGGCTGGATTATTTTAATTACGGCCTGGCTCGCACTGGCACGCAGAATGGAATCGACGCGCTGGTGCAGGTTCACGAGCGATTCGCTGGTGGTGGAACCGACGTCTTGTACGCGGGCAACGATCTCTACATCATGCAGCGCAGGGGTTTCGGCCCTCAGCCTGGGCTGGTGTTGGTGGTGAATAATCGAGGAGATCGATGGTCCGGTTCAGCCGTGCAAACGCAGTGGCGAAATACGCAGTTCGTGCCCGCCGCATGGGACGGCCACGACCAGAGCCAGCCGCAATCGAAATGGACTGACAGCACCGGCCGCGCCGACTTTTGGGCCGGCCCGCGCGGCTTCGCAGTGTACGTGCCTAAAAGCTAAGCGCGCACCTAAAGCGTCGGCACCGCTTGCGTGCCGCAGGTTGCGAAAGTCGCCGGATAGCCGACATTGACCCGTCGAACTCTATACAATAGCGATAAAGGCGCACCCAATGTCGACAACGCACAGCTCGCTTCTGGAACGGATCACTGTCGATCCTAAAGTACGTTTCGGCAAACCATGCATCCGCGGACACCGCATAACGGTCCAAGAAATTCTGGAGTGGCTCTCAAACGGCGCATCCCAGCAACAAATCCTTGCTGATTACCCTCAATTGGAGCCGGACGACTTTCGTGCGGTCTACGCTTATGCAGCGGAGTTGGCCTCAGGCGACAAAACCTCCAGCGGATGAAGCTCCTTTTCGACGAAAACCTTTCGCCCAGATTGGTCGCATTGCTTACTGATCTTTTCCCAAACTTCGAAAGCGCGCTTCGGAATGGTCTCGCCGGCCTACCTGATTCGCGCGTTCATTTGATGATTCTCGAGCGCTAGCTGGAGTCTCAGTCACCGGCCTCCCTTCGCCATCTTCACCGCATTATCAGCAATCTCCAAGAAACTCCGCCTTTCTGCCGTCCGCTTGCGTGCTATCTCTGGCCCGAGGTAACCAATGTCAGCCAAACACGTCATCCCCATCGACCGCGCATCCATCAACCGCGCCAACTCGCAGTATTCCTGTGGTCCTCGCACCGCAGCCGGCAAACAGCGTTCGTCGCTCAACGCGTTGCGTCACGGCCTGACGGCTGTGTTGGCCGTCCTCCCCTCCGAAGACCCAGAGGCCTACGAAGACCAGCGCCGTCAGTTCTTCCATGAATATCGGCCGGCAACCCCCACCGAAATCCAGCTCGTCCAGGAACTCGTCGACACTTCCTGGCGCCTCAACCGCATCCCGCTGCTTGAAGCCGATCTGCTTGACCGGACCGCCTATCCGCCCAGCGAGCAGGCGCGCATTGATTTTGATATCGTCGATGCCCACCGCCTCCTGGGCAACCTCGGCATCCAGGGCCAGCGCCTCTCCCGCCAGTTTCAAAAAGCCCTCCAAACTCTTGGCGAGATCCAGGCCGCCCGCCTCGATCGCGAACGCCGCGAACTGAAGAACGCCGCCGCCCTGCTCGAATTCCATAAACATAAAGGACTTCCCTGGGAACCCTCCGACGATGGCTTCGTTTTTTCTAAAGAGCAAGTCGAACTCTTCGGCCGCCGCGCCATCCGTCAAAACGACGCCCGCCACGTCGGCTACGTCCGCTTCGATATGTTTCCGAGCTTCATCCGGGACGCCGCTATTAAGCAATAAAAAACATATCCCTACCAGAATGCTTTTATTTGTGGAAATCGCTGGGAAACACACCTAACGCTCTATGTTTCTAACAAGATATGAAGATATGTCATATCATAAGATTTCCACATCCTTTCCCACAGGCTATCAATCTGATTCAGAAGCGCTAAATAGTTTGTTGCGGACGGTCTCTAATCGGGGCTATGTTATGCGAGGAAAGGACCGACCTGACCAATGACGCATGATTTAGACGTTCAAGACTTAAAACGGCGGATAGCCGAAACTCTCCGAGGCCGTCCAATCGCGAAGCTGCCAGAGCATATGGATTACGACGACCTAAAGGCGTGGAAGAAAGCCCACATGATGCTGATGGCCGATAAGCTACTGGAGGCATGCCAGTTCGCGCTTGGAGCTTTGGAAACGATGAGCACGCAGCAATTTGCGCAAGGTGGCGACCATTGCGTCCGCGCGCATCTGCATGAAGCGATTGTCAGCGCGGGCGGCCAGGCCACTATTGCAGACCGGACTGAAATATTTCAGAAGGCCATCAACGATTCCATCCGGCACAACATAGAACGGCTCACATAGAGCGACGACGCCTCGAATGGAGTTCCTACCATCCGCAGAGACATCTTCATTGGCCTCGCGATGCTACAATACAACTCCAACTCCGCGAGGATCCATGGAAGAAGAACAACTGACCGCCGTCGACACCCACATGATGACCACCGCCTTCACGCTCGATGGCTACCACATCGAAAAGAACCTTGGCATCGTCCGCGGGATCATCGTCCGCTCCCGCTCCATCTTCGGCACTATTGGCGCCAGCCTGCAAACACTCGCCGGCGGCGACATCACGCTCTTCACCAAGCTGTGCGAGGAAACCCGCATGCACGCCTACCAGCGTATGGCCCAGCACGCCGCCCAGATAGGCGCAAACGCGGTGGTCGGTGTCCGCTACGATGCCACCGAAATCATGCAGGGCGTAACCGAAGTGCTCTGCTATGGCACTGCCGTGGTTGCAACACCAGGGCGATAAAAGCGTCCATAAAACGTGAGCACTCCCCGTTACCTCTGCATTCACGGCCACTTTTATCAACCCCCCCGCGAAAACCCGTGGCTGGAGGCCATCGAACTCCAGGATTCCGCGTTCCCCTACCACGACTGGAACGAGCGCGTAACCGCGGAATGCTACGCCCCCAACGGCGCCTCGCGCATTCTCGACAGCGGCAACCGCATCGCGAAAATCGTCAACAACTACGCCTCCATCAGCTATAACTTCGGCCCCACCCTGCTGGCCTGGCTAGAGGATCACGCGCCGGAAACCTACCGCGACATCCTGGATGCCGACCGCGCTAGCGCCCAGCGCTTCTCCGGACACGGCTCCGCCATGGCGCAGTGCTTCAACCACATGATCATGCCGCTCGCCAACACCCGCGACAAACGTACGCAGGTGCGCTGGGGCATCGAAGATTTCCGCCATCGCTACGGCCGCGATCCGGAAGGCATGTGGCTGCCCGAAACCGCCGTCGATCTGGAAACCCTCGACATCCTGGCCGAGTACGGTATCAAGTTCAGCGTGCTCGCACCTTCGCAAGCACGCACTGTGGATGGCCAAGATGTCAGCGGCCAGCGCATCGATCCCACCCGCGCTTATAGCCAGAAACTTCCCTCGGGCCGCAGTATCGCGCTCTTTTTTTACGATGGCCCCATCGCCCGCGCGGTCGCTTTCGAGGGGCTGCTAGCTAATGGAGAGCGTTTCGCGCAGCGCTTGCTGGACGCCTTCTCCGACAAGCGCGATTGGCCGCAGCTGGCCCATATCGCTACCGACGGCGAAACCTACGGCCATCACCATGCGCATGGCGATATGGCGCTGGCTTATGCGCTCGAACAACTCGAGGCTAAAGGTCTGGCGAAGCTCACCAATTACGCCGAATTCCTGGAGCGCTATCCTCCCACGCACGATGTCGAGATTATCGAGAACACCGCCTGGAGCTGCGTCCACGGAGTCGGGCGTTGGAGCCGCAACTGCGGCTGCAATTCCGGCGGCCACTCGGGCTGGAACCAGGAGTGGCGCGCTCCGCTGCGTCAGGCCTTCGATTGGTTGCGTGACGAAATCGCGCCGCTCTACGACCAGTTTGGCGCGCGCTTGCTCAAGAATCCTTGGACCGCCCGCGACGAATATATCCGCGTTATCCTGGACCGTTCCGAAGAAAGCAGGAATCAGTTCACCGCCTGCCATTTCCGCCGCAAGAACCTCTCCCGCCAGGACCGCGTCAAGGCTTGGAAGCTGCTCGAGCTGCAGCGCCATGCCATGCTCATGTACACCAGTTGCGGCTGGTTCTTCGACGAGCTGTCCGGCATCGAAACCGTGCAGGTGATTCAATATGCCGGACGCGTCGTGCAGTTAGCGCAGGAGCTGTTCGGCGACGCGCTCGAGCAGAATTTCATCGCCAAGCTCGCCGAAGCCAAAAGCAACGTGCCCGAGCACCGCGACGGCGCTCTCATTTACCAGAAATTTGTTCAGCCCTCCATGGTGGACCTCGCGAAACTCGGCGCACACTTCGCCATGAGCTCGCTGTTTTCCGAGTACCCGGAGCACGCCCGCATCTATTGCTACGACGTGAAAACCAAGGACTATCAACTGCAACGCTCCGGCAAGATGCGGCTCGCTACCGGCCAGGCCCGCTTCACTTCCGAAATCACCCAGGAATCCGAAATGCTCATGTTCGGCGTCCTGCATTTCGGCGATCACAACCTGCACGGCGGCGTCAGCGCCTGGACTGGCGACGAGAAATACCGCAGCCTGGCTCAAGCGGCCAGCGAAGCCTTCAGCCGCTCGGACTTGCCGGAAACCATTCGCCGCATCGACGAAGGCTTCGAGCGCACCTATTCCATCCGCAATCTCTTCCGCGACGAGCAGCGCCGCGTCATGCATCAGATCTTGCGGTCGACCCTGGATGACATGGAGAATTTCTACCGGCAAACCTACGAGAATCAGGCCCCGCTGGTTCGCTTCCTCTATGAATGTCACATCCCTATTCCCACCGAGATACGCGTCAACGCCCAGGTCGCCCTCAACGACATGTTGAGGCATGCCCTGGAAGCGGACGAATTGGACAACGCCCAGATCCAGAACCTATTCGATCAGGTTCCCGTCGCCGGCGCGTCGCTCGATTCGGCTGAATTGGAAATCATCCTGCGGCGCAATCTGGAGCGCCTCTTCCGCAATTTGTTCGACCATCCGCGCGATCTCGACATTCTGCGCAGATGCCGCGGCGCTCTCCAGGCCGCAACATCGTTCCCGTTGCCGCTCAAGCTATGGGCGATTCAGAATCACGCCTATGCCGTGCTGCAGAATCTTTATCCGGAGATGAAGCAGTCCAACCAGGCCGATTGGGTGGCTGAGTTTGAAGAAATTGTCAAGCTGCTTGGTTTGCTGCTCTCGTGAGCCTAAAACGCCAGCGCGTGCCGCCCGCGTGCCAGCAGCTTCTCCACTTCCCGCGCCCGCAACGGCTGCCCGCACAGATGCCCCTGCGCCTGGTCACAACCTGCCAGCCGGACCAGCTCCAGCTCCTCGCGCGTCTCCACGCCTTCGGCCACGACGTTGAGATGCATGCCATGCGCCAGCCGCACGATGCTTTGCACTACCGGCAAGGTGCCATCCACTTTGGCGATTCCGCGCAAGAAGCACTGGTCGATCTTGAGCGAATCCAGCGGCAGCTTGTGAAGATAGCTGAGCGACGAGTATCCGGTGCCGAAGTCGTCGATCGCAATGCTCACCCCCAGCTCGCGAATCTGCCGCATCCGCTCGGCCGACGTTCTAAGGTCCCGCATCACGCAGCTTTCGGTCAGCTCCAGTTCCAGGCACTTGGCCGGGAATCCGCTGGAGCTGAGCGCTCGCGACACCGTGTCGACGAAATTGTCCCACTCAAACTGCCGCGCCGAGACGTTCAGCGAGAGGCATGTTTCTCGGCACCCTGCCCTGCGCCAGCCGGCTCCCGTGACACAAGCCTGTTCAATGACCCAGCATCCAATTTCCGCGATGAGCCCGGACTCCTCGGCAATCGGAATGAACGCGCCCGGAGGCACGGCGCCCCGGACGCCGCGCTCCCACGTCAGCAGCGCCTCGAACGATTCCACCGTTCCTTGCATGCTGACCACCGGCTGATACAGCAACTCCAATTCCCCGTTTTCGATCGCATGCCGAAGCGAATTCTCCAAATGCAGCCGTCTAACGGCGCGTGCGCGGCTTTTCACCCGAAACATTTGCACCGTGTTCCGGCCGGCGCGTTGCGCCTCGTGCATAGCCAGTTCGGCGTCGCGCAGCAATTCCTCCGCATGCGCGCCGTGTTTAGGGAACAGCGCCAGACCGATGCTGGCCGTCACAAACCATGGATTGCCGTCCACGCGGCACGGCGCCCGCAAGGCCTCCAGAAGACTCCCCGCCCTGGCGAGCACGCTTTCCTCATCGGACTCGCTCCCGAGAACGAGTGCGAATTGATCCGCGCCAATGCGTGCCGCCAAGCCGTCGGCGGTCAAATGCTGCCGCAGGCGATGGCCGCTTTCCTGAAGCACCCGGTCGCCTGCCGCGTGACCCAAAGCATCATTGATCTCGTGCAAGCGATCCAGTCCGATGCAGACCACCGCCAGCATTCGCTGTGCCGGAGGCTTCCCTAAAGCAACCTCCAACTGTTCGATGAAGCGCCCTCGGCTCAGCAATCCAGTGAGCGAATCGTGCCCAGCCTCAAACTCTATCCGCTGGCGCAGCTTTTCGTTCTCGATCGCGTCCGCCGCCAGGCGGCTGGCCGAGCGCAGCAACTCCCTATCGCCTGGCCTTTCCGCGCCCGCGCCTGAGTAGTGCAATGCAGTGACGCCCAGCAACTCGCCTTGGGAGGACTGCACCGGCCAGGTCATGCAACTCTCGATGCCAAGCTGTTCGGCCAAAGACGCCTGTCCCATCCACAACGGACAATCGTCCTGCCATAGTTGCCCGCCGCCCGCTAATCGCAGAAAGCTTTCACCGTCGGCATTGATCGGCGGAAAGCTACGCAGCGCGTCCGCTGGAAAACTTGGAGCAGCCGTTAGCTCGAGCGCGTCGCCAGTGCGCACGAACACCGAACACAGAGTTCCCAGCGCACAGCCCTCTAGGAATCGGCAAATGTCATCAAGTATCGGCAACCGGTTCTCTGCTCGATCCGAGCAGACCAACTCAGTTGATTCGTTGCCAGCCTCAACGGGCCGAACAAAATCGGATTCGCGAATTGCCATCGTGCCTGAGACGTGACACCTGACTTTAACAGACTTCGAGGAATCTGAAAATGGCAATGGAGTTCAGGACTACCGGCCTGCGTAGTACTCGTGTTTCGTGGACGCTATCAAGGGAAACGTAGTTCGGGAGAAATCCGGTATTGAGTTTCAGTCTCACGCTTCGGATCTTTTTCTGCCGCGGATTCGTCTGCTGCAGTGCTCCGCTTTACGCGTTGGATTGGCACGTGCAAGATGATGGACAGCAGCGTGAACAGCAACGACGAACTGCGTACCACGACCTTCATGGGGGGAGGGGTCCTGCTACATTCATCATAGCCGCATATGAAGGAGTCAAGCGCGCCAGTCGCCGATCAGCCCGCCTCCGGCGCCCGCATTTCGCGCGATCCCCGCTGGCCGGCGATTCTAGCGATTCTGGCCACCGCGGCACTGCACTTCGTATTGCCCGAACCGCTTCGTTTTGGCCCCGGCTGGCTATTGCTGGTGGTCGTCACGCTGCTGCTGATTCCCACCGTCATCGCGCATCGCACCGGACGGCTCGTCATGAACCGCATGCTCGGCCACCTCGTACTGGGAAGCCTGACGGCGTCCATGATCTGGTCGCTCGGCTTGCTCATCCTGCGTCTGCCCGAGCACCGCGACACGCCTCAGATCCTGCTCCGCGCCGCCGTGACGCTATGGGCTGCCAATGTGCTGGTCTTCGCGTCTTGGTACTGGCGTCTGGACGCGGGCGGCCCGAATGCGCGCGAGCTGAGGGAGAGCCACACCCAGGGCGCGTTCCTGTTCCCGCAGATGATCATCCCCGGCAAACAGGCGCGCGGCTGGCGGCCGGGCTTCGTGGATTATCTTTTTTTGGCCTTCAATACCAGCACCGCTTTTTCGCCCACCGATGTGCCCGTGTTGTCGCGCTGGGCCAAGCTCATGATGATGGTGCAAGCGTCCATTTCGCTCGCCACCGTGGCGCTCATCGCGGCCCGCGCGGTCAATATCCTGTGACGCCGGCCGCCTTGGACTGGATCCGCGCTCGCGCGGCGCGCAGCGCAATCAGGCTCCAGGCCAGTACCGCCAGAACCGCCAGCGCCATGGCGATGGAGAACTCAGTCACCGGCTGGCCCGCGGCCGTTTGCCAGGCGATGGCCAGGCACGCGGCAATCCAGCCTGCGCCGGCCAAGTGTACCCAGCGGCGCGCCTCCTGGTCTGAAAGTGTCGAGCGGCTCAGGAGCCATGCCACCAGCGGGACGGCTTGCAACCCGTGGAATCCGATAGCATGCAGCGGCAGAATGTTGCCCGCCGGGCCCGCCCTCCGGCCCGCCGCCGCGCTCATCCACAAACCCGCCGCGAAGGCCACCGCGGTTGCGCCGATGGCGTAACGGATTCCCAGAAGCAGCACTCCGTCGGAGCCGCGCAAGCTATGCCGCCACAGCTTAACCGCCAGAATGCAAAACAGCGTGATGACTCCCAGCGCCACCACGAAAAACACGCCGCCCAAAATCCTATCCACCGGGGTTCCAACCTTGGTGAAACGCGGATCCAGGCCGCGCAGCGTCTGAGTGGTTTCGAGTCCATAGGCGTAGGCGAAGATTCCAATGGACCATCCGAGCCAGCGCCGCAGCCCCTGCGCCGTGAAATCGGCCAGCGGCACAAAAAAGCCGAGAGTAAGAAGATAGATGCCGACCGCGCCGTCGAAGGTGATGGCTTTGCTGAGATCGCCTTCCGCACCCACTGCCAGGCTGCCCCGAAAAATCGCGGCGACGGTGCAGGCCGCAGCCAGAGCCAAACCAATCAGGCCCAACACAAACAGCGTACGCACTCGCGTCAGCGCCGCGAAAAAGCTATCCGGCCGATTCATACGGACAATCGTCGCTCTTTCCCGCCGCGAAAGCAACGGGCTTGAGGCGGTATCGCCAGGGCCGGTTAGAATAGGACGCGTATCTCATGCCAGGACTCGACATTCTCGAACTCGAAGCACGCGCCCGAACCTTCGACCAGCGCTTGCAGCGGCTCATGGCCGATTTGGCGCCGCGGCAGATTACCTGGTATCCATACCCGACACTTCTGACCTTCTCGATTCTCGACCGGCTGCTCACTGGACCTCGCCGCCATTTGCTCGATCTGGCCGGCGGCGACCCGATCCTGGACATCGGCTGCGCCGACGGGCTCAATTCCTTTTTTCTCGAATCGCTGGGCTGCCAAGTAACGGCGATCGACAATTACTACACCAATCACAACCAGCTGCGTGGCTTCAACGCGCTGCATGCGGCGCTAGCATCCTCGGTCGAGTTCCAAGCCGTGGATCTGGATTCCCAATTCGCGCTTACCGAGGACGTCTTCGGCCTGGCCCTGTTCCTGGGCGTGCTGTATCATCTCAAGAATCCGTTCTACGTTCTCGAGGCGTTGGCGCATCGCGCTCGCTATTGTTTGCTGAGCACCCGCATCGCGCAGCGCACGCCCGCTGGCCATCCCATGCAGAAAGAGCCGCTGGTCTATCTGCTCGATCCGCAGGAATGCAACAACGACAGCACCAATCATTGGATCTTTTCGGAGACTGCGTTGCGCCGATTGCTCGCGCAGACCGGATGGACCGTGCAGGACTTCATCACTACCGGAGCGACGCGTGGATCCGAGCCGGCTCGCGCGGACCGCGACGAGCGCGCCTTCTGCCTTGCGGAGAGCCGCGTTTGCCGGCGCTATTCGGTGAAGCTGCTGGAAGGCTGGTATGCGCTCGAACACAGCAGTTTCCGCTGGACTAAGCGGCGCTTTTCGATTGAGGTGCGGCGCCCGCCATCGGCTGCATTCACCACGCTGCGCTTCGACTTTCGGCTGGCGGGACCCGGTCCAATCGTGCTTTCGGCCACAGTGAACGGCATCGCGGTGCCATCGGCCGTTTTTCAAGAGGAAAGCGAACATTCCTATAACATCCGGCTACCCGAGGAAGCGCTGGCCAGCTCTCCGATTCGAATTGATTTCAGCGCCGACAAGTGCGTGCCGGCCGGCGCCAACGACCAGCGCGAGCTGGCGTTGCTAGTGCCCTTCTGGAGGCCCGGGCTGGACGCGGCCGATCCGATCCTGCCGTTTCATTTGAGCTGACGCGTCGTACACTGGTATTTCTATGAAGCTGCCCAGCCACACCATCACGCAAGGTAAAGAGCGAGCGCCCGCGCGAGCATTCCTTAAAGCGATCGGCTTGACCGACGACGACATGAAGAAGCCGATCATCGGCATCGCCAACACCTGGATCGGCACCATGCCGTGCAACTTCAAGCTGCGCGACCTTGCCCAGGACGTCGCGCGCGGCATTCGCGAAGCCGGCGGCACGCCCATGGAGTACAACACTATCGCCATCAGCGACGGCATCACGATGGGTACTGAAGGCATGAAGGCCTCGCTGGTCAGCCGCGAAATCATCGCCGACTCGATTGAACTGGTCGCGCGCGGCCACATGTTCGATGGCATCGTCGCGCTGGTGGCCTGCGACAAAACCATTCCCGGCGCGATGATGGCCTTGCTGCGCTTGAACATCCCCGGCCTGATTCTGTATGGCGGCTCGATCATGCCCGGCCATTACAAAGGCCGCGACCTGACCATTCAGGACGTCTATGAAGCGCTGGGCGCCAACGTGGCCGGGAAAATGTCGGACGAGGAATTCCTGGCCATCGAGAACTCGGCTTGCCCCGGAGCCGGCGCCTGCGGCGGTCAGTTCACCGCCAACACCATGGCGACCGTGCTCGAGTGCATCGGCCTTTCTCCCATGGGAACCGCGTCGGTACCGCAAGTGGACCAGCGCAAGCATGACGTGGCGGCGCGCTGCGGGCGCATCGTGCTGGATCTGGTGAAGCGGGAGCTGCGGCCGCGCGACATCGTTACGCGCAAAGCGATCGACAACGCCATCGCCTCGGTAGCCACCACCGGCGGATCCACTAACGCTGTGCTGCACCTTTTGGCCGTAGCGCGCGAGGCGGGTATTCCACTGGGCATCGACGATTTTCAAACTATCAGCGAGCGCACGCCGCTGCTGGTGGATTTGAAGCCGGCCGGAAGATTCGTCGCGGTGGATGTCGACAAAGCCGGAGGCATCCCGGTAATTGCGCAGCGCATGGTGCAAGGCGGCTATGCGGATGGATCCGCGCTGACCGTGACCGGCCGCACCTTCGCCGAGGAAGCGGCGCAGGCCAAGGAAACGGCGGGCCAGGAAGTGATTCGCCCGCTCGACAATCCCATCAAGAAGAGCGGCGGCCTGGTGATACTGCGCGGGTCGCTGGCGCCCGAAGGCTGCGTAATCAAAGTCACCGGAATCGAGCGCAGCGAGCAGCGTGGCCCGGCGCGCGTGTTTGATTCCGAAGAAGCCGCGATGGCGGCGGTTCTGGGTGGAAAGATTCACGCGGGCGATATCGTCGTGATTCGCTACGAAGGGCCGCGCGGCGGTCCCGGCATGCGAGAGATGCTGGGTGTCACCAGCGCGATCGTGGGAGCGGGGCTTTCAGACAGCGTCGCGCTGCTCACCGACGGCCGGTTCAGCGGAGCGACACGCGGGTTCTGCGTCGGACACGTCGCGCCGGAAGCAGCGGTAGGCGGACCGATCGCCGCGATCGAAGAAGGCGACAGCATCCACATCGACATCGCGGGCCGCACGATTAATCTGGAAATTCCGGAAGCGACGCTGCGGGAACGCCTCAAGAAATGGAAAGCGCCCGAGCCGCATTACCGCTCGGGCGTCTTCGCCAAATACGTCGCTCTGGTGGGATCTGCCTCAGAGGGTGCTCCAACAACACCTGCGCTAGGAGCCCTGAGCACGCGCGCCTGAGGGAGGCTGGATCAGGCAGTCTTCTGTGCCGCGGCGCCCAGGTGCGCCTCGATCATCTTCTGAACTTCAACCTTGCCCACCGCGCCGACTTTCTGCTCCACTACCGAGCCGCCCTTGAAGAGCAACAGGGTCGGGATGCCGCGGATGTTGTAGCGCATTCCAGTGGCGCCATTCTCATCCACATTCAGTTTGCCGACCTTGACGCGGCCTAGATAATCGGTCGCAATGGCGTCGACGGTGGGCGACATCATGCGGCATGGTCCGCACCACTCGGCCCAGAAATCCACCAGGACCGGGACATCCGAATTCAGCACATCCCGATCCCAAGTCGCATCCGTGAAAGTCAACGTATTCGCACCAGCCATATTTCTCCTAATCTCTCCTGTTATCAGATGTTGAGGCGGCCAAAAGGATTCAGCCTGCTCGAAGCCGCCGGTACAGCCGCATGTATTCCGCCGCCGAAGTGCTCCACGAGAAGTCTTTTCGCATACCCGCGCGCATACGGATCATCCAGCGATCCGTATCATTATAAGCATCTAAGGCCGACCCAATCGCCTCCAGCAATGCGCTCCCGGAATACGCCTGAAATTTGAACCCGGTTTCCTCATCAATAGTATCATCCAGGCCGCCAGTCGCGCGCACCACTGGTACCGTCCCATAACGCAGGCTATACATCTGGCTCAGGCCGCACGGTTCGTAATAGCTGGGCATCAGGAACATGTCGGCGCCGGCCTCGATCCGATGGGAAAGCGCGTTGTCATAACCGATTCGCAAAGCCACTTGTTGGGGGTAGATTTGTGCCAGGTCGCGAAACATGGACTCATATGGAGCGTCGCCCGAGCCAAGCACTGCCAGCGCCAGGTACTGCTGCAATAGTTGTGGCGCGACGTCGGCGATCAGGTCGAAGCCTTTTTGCGCGGCGAACCGTGAGACGATTGCGAATAACGGGCGATGGAGCGCGTCGCTAGGCAATCCGAGCTCGGCCAGAAGGGCCCGTTTGCATTCGCGCTTGCCGCCCAGATCATCCGCCGAGTAATTGCGGGCGATGAACGGGTCGTGTTCCGGATTCCATTCGGTGTAATCCGCGCCGTTGAGGATGCCTTCCACAGGCCCATGCCCGCGGAGAAAGCCATCCAGGCCAAAGCCATACTCCGGGGTTTGGATTTCGCGCGCATATCCTTTGCTGACGGTGCTGATGGCGTCGCTCCAGGCTATTCCGGCCTTCAAGAAATTTAGCTTTCCGAAGAACTCGAGTTGACCGGGATTGAAGAGCCGCGGATCCAGGGCCAAAGGCGCCAGGGTGGCCGCCGGGAAGATGCCCTGATAGCCCAGATTGTGAATGGTTAGCAGAACCTTGACGCCGGAGAAGGTTGGATCGCCGCGGAAATGCTCGCGCATGTAGACGGGGACGAGCGCGCTTTGCCAATCGTGACAATGAATGAGATGGGGCGGGAACAGATATCGGGCTACGTCCAGCGCGGCCCTGGAGAGGACGGCGAAACGCAGCGAGTCGTCGGTATGGCCGTAGATGCCATCGCGATCGAACAGCGCGGGGCAATTTACAAAAAAGAAATCGACGCCGCGCTCGGTGGCCAGGGTGATTTGCGCGGTGTAGCCGGAGCCGAGCGGAATCCAGAGCCGGTCGTAAGCTTCCCGCGGCGCGGTTGGGTAGACGTTTTCGCGATAGGCGGGAAGGACCACCGCGACGCGCTCTCCGCGCGCCACTAGAGCGGCCGGCAGTGCTCCCATGACGTCCGCCAGCCCGCCGGTTTTGGCAAAAGGCGTGGCCTCCGAAGCCACCATCAGAATATTCATTCCGATGCGCTGCGCTCCGCGGCCTCCTGTTCGCGATGTACTGCGTCCAGCACGGCGTTGATGAACGATACGGACTCGTCGCCGGCGAACTGGCGCGCCAGTTCGAGAGCCTCATCGATGACCACTGCCGCCGGTGTGTCCTTGCGGCTCATCTCGTAGATGGCCATGCGAAGGACGTTGCGGTCGACCAGCGGCATACGTTCCAGCTTCCAGTTTTCGGCTTTTTCGCCGATCTGGCGGTCGATGTCGGCCGACACGGCGGAAGTGCCGCGGGCCAATTCCTCCATGAAGGCGTCGCGCTCCGGCTTGCTCTGGTCTTCTTCCGAATACAGCGTGTCATAAAAGGATGCGATGGCGTCGTCCACGGGTTGTTTACGAAGGTCGCATTGGTAGAGGACTTGAAGAGCGCGTTGACGCGATTTATGACGCGCTACCATAAGGGCCCTCGCTTACTTTCGTAGACGCCGCAGCAGGTCGGCCATTTCAATGGCGGTGATCGCGGCGTCGTGGCCCTTGTTGCCGCTCTTGCCGCCGGCGCGGTCGATGGCCTGCTCGACGGTATTGGTAGTCAGCACTCCGAAGGCGACGGGAATGCCGGTCTCCAGCTGCACCGCGGCCAGTCCGCTCGCGGCTTGATTGGCCACATGATCGAAGTGCGGCGTTTCCCCGCGAATCACCGCCCCTAGGGCGATGATAGCGTCGTGGCGTTTGAGAACGGCGAGGGCTTTGGCGGCAATGGGCAGCTCCCAGGATCCGGGCACCTTTACGATCTCGACGTCTTCCGCTTTTGCGCCGGAACGCTTGAGGGCGTCTTCGGCCGCGGCCAGCAGACGGTCCGTGATGAAGCTGTTGAAGCGCGAGACCACAATGGCGAACTTCAGACCGCCGGCGTTGAGATTTCCTTCGATCGCTCCGGGCATATGGGCTAAACTGAGGTCAGGTCCCCATTTTACCCCATGGATCCCCAGTTCATACGCAATTTTTCTATCATTGCGCACATCGATCACGGCAAGTCGACGCTGGCCGACCGGCTGCTGGAGACAACCGGCGCGCTTTCGCAGCGCGAAATGATGGAGCAAGTGCTGGACACGATGGATCTGGAGCGCGAGCGCGGCATCACCATCAAGGCGCACGCGGTTCGTTTGAATTACACGGCTGACGATGGGCAGACTTATCAGCTCAACTTGATCGACACGCCGGGACACGTGGATTTCACCTACGAAGTCTCGCGCAGCCTGCAGGCGTGCGAAGGCGCGCTGCTGGTGGTGGACGCATCGCAGGGCGTGGAGGCGCAGACGCTGGCCAACACCTATCTGGCGCTGCATCACAATCTCGAGATCATTCCGGTCATCAATAAAATCGACCTGCCTTCGGCCGAGCCGGAGCGCATTCGTGAACAGATTGAGCAGGTGATCGGGCTGCCGGCGAAAGATGCGCTGCTGGTGAGCGCCAAGCAAGGTGTCGGCGTGAAAGACGTGCTGGAAGCTGTGGTGCACCTGGTTCCTCCGCCGCGGGGCTCGCAGGACGCTCCGCTGCGCGCGTTGATTTTCGATTCCTGGTTCGATCCTTACCGCGGCGTGATTATCCTGGCGCGCGTTGTGGACGGGCGGCTGCGCAAGGGGCAGAAGATCAAGCTGTGGTCCAATGGCACGACGTTTGAAGTGGACGGGCTGGGCTATCAATCGCCCAAGCCGATCCCGTGCGAAGAGCTGGCGGCCGGCGAAGTGGGCTACCTCTTCGCCAATATCAAGACCGTTTCCGACGCCAAGATCGGCGATACGATCATCGGCGTTGAAAATCCGGCGTCCGAGCCGCTGCCGGGATTCGAAGAAATCAAACCCATGGTGTTCGCCGGGCTTTACCCGGTGGAATCGCACGAGCATGGGCGGCTGCGCGACGCGCTCGAAAAGCTGCGGCTGAATGACAGCGCCTTTAATTTCGAGCCGGAGAATTCGGTGGCGCTGGGGTTTGGATTTCGCTGCGGTTTCCTGGGGCTGCTGCATCTGGAGATCGTGCAGGAGCGGCTGGAACGGGAGTTCGAGATCGATCTGATCACCACCGCGCCGGGGGTTCGTTACAAGGTCACCACCCTGAGCGGCGACGTCGTGGAAGTGGATAATCCGACCAAGTTTCCCAATCCGGCCGAGATCAAGCAAATTGAAGAGCCGATTCTCGATGCCACGGTGATCACGCGCGAAGAATATGTCGGCGAGATTCTGAAGCTGCTGGAAGAAAAACGCGGCACGCAGAAGAAGTTCGAATATATCGGTACCGGTCGGGTGATGCTGCTGTACGAGCTGCCGCTGAATGAGATTGTGCTGGATTTTTACGACCGGTTGAAGTCGGCCTCGCGCGGCTACGCGTCGCTCGATTATCACCTTTCCGGATACCGGGTCTCCCCGATGGTGAAGCTGGACGTGCTGGTGGCGGGCGAGCCGGTGGACGCGCTGACCATCATCGTCCACAAGGATTTTGCTTATGATCGCGGAAAGATGCTGATCGAGCGATTGCGCAAGCTGATCCCGCGGCAGATGTTCGAGGTGGCGCTGCAGGCCGCGATCGGCAACAAGGTGATCGCGCGAGAGAACATCCCGGCCATGCGCAAAAACGTGCTGGCGAAGTGCTACGGCGGCGACATCACGCGCAAGCGCAAGCTGCTGGAGAAGCAGAAAGAAGGCAAAAAGCGGATGAAGCGCGTGGGCCGGGTGGAGATTCCGCAGGAGGCTTTTTTGGCGGTATTGAAGGTGAGCGGGGAGAGCGAGTAGCGCCGCTCGATGGTTCACCTTTTGTTTGGCGGGACGAAACCAAGTGGCCGCTTCGGAGACACCGGCGGCTCCATCAACTGCTCCAGGATGTCGAATACGGCTTTAAAGCGCTGATCGTACTTTTTCTCCATCGCGGTAAGACGCTCGGCGAGTTCCTTGTGGGTGGCGAGGATCTTGGCGGAGGCGGACGAAGGTGCGCATGATGGCGATGTTCACCATCGCCGCGCGCTCACTTCGCAGAACGCTCGAAAGCATGGCGACGCCCTGCTCGGTGAAGGCGTACGGCAAGAAGCCGCCGAGACTCCGGCGCGAAGGTATCACATTTTGTGATACCAATGCTTCTGCTTCTTCCTTCGATAGCTGGATAACAAAATCCGCCGGAAAACGGTTGGTGTTTCGCTTTACAGCTTGACGCAGCGCGATGGGTTTCACCTGGTAGAGCGCCGCAAGATCCCGATCGAGCATAGCTTTGTGCCCCCGGATGAGGAGAATCCGCCGCTCGATGACTTCAATCGGAACAAGCTGGTGCTCGCTCGGCTTCTCTTTGGGCAATTACGCCGCCGTCGTGATTCCCAGGTTCCTCAGGAAGTCTCCATCGTAGGCGGTGAGATAGAGCGGGCCATCCGGGGTCACGAGTTCGAGCGAAGGCGACTCTGCTTGTCGTTTCGTGTCACTATCTTGAGGCAAAGTGACGTCGATCAACAGCGATGGACATTGACCTTCTCGCTCCAGTTGACTCATGGCGGCAGCTACCTCGCAGGAGTCGCCGATCGCATCGTGGATCGCTTCCCGCAAGGACTGCAACAGGTGCTCGATCTTTTGATTCATCTTGATCTCAACCTCTCAGATTGGATACGCGCCCAGGGAATGCATTCTGGTTGCCAGAGCATTTGCCTGAAGGTGGCGCGGGCTATTCGTTATCTGGGCGGATGCGATGCGTGTTTTGCCCCAAATCGGGCGCTTGGGAGTCAAAGCCTGCGGACGTTAGACCCAAGTTAGGGCGCGCGGGAGTAAACTCCAAGTAGGAGCCCACATGCCCAACATTCTCACCTCGACTGAAGGCCAGCTTGGAATCATTACGCTCAACCGGCCGGAACGGCGCAATCCGCTATCGCTGGAAGTGATGCAGGAGCTCATCGGGACGCTCGACCATTTGTCTTCCGACTCCAACATCCGAGTAGTGATCCTGGCCTCGACCGGCAAAGTATTTAGCGCCGGTCATGACTTGAGCGAGATGGCTGGCCGCACGGTGGGCGACTACCGGCGGATCTTCGACGTGTGCACCGAGCTGATGCTGAAGATCCAAGCTATTCCTCAGCCGGTGATCGCGCAAGTGCAGGGCATCGCGACGGCGGCTGGCTGCCAGTTGGTGGCGACTTGCGACCTGGCGATCGCCAGCGAGGGTGCGCAGTTCGCTACGCCGGGAGTGAAGACCGGGCTGTTCTGCTCCACGCCCATGGTCGCGCTGAGCCGGGCCGTGGGACGCAAGCGCGCCATGGAAATGCTGCTCACCGGCAAGCTGGTGGACGCGGCCACGGCGGTCGAATGGGGGCTCATCAACGGCGCGGTCCCCACCGAGCAACTGGAAGAGGAAACGCGTCGGCTGGCGTGCCAGATCGCTCAAGCCAGCAGCTTCACGGTGGCGCTGGGTAAGCAGGCTTATTACACGCAGATCGATCTGGACCAGGTCAAGGCATACGCGTACGCCAAAGAAGTGATGACCATGAACTCGCTGGCGCAGGATGCGCAAGAGGGGATCACGGCGTTCCTGGAAAAGCGCGTCGCTTGCTGGACCGGCAAATAGCACGCAAGCCGGCCGATGATCCACCTGGAAGCCGCGCGCACGGACGCAGGCCAGCGTCTGGATTCCTATCTGCATGCGAGGCTGCCTGAATTCAGCCGGTCGCGGCTTCAGGAGTGGATCCAATCCGGGCGCGTGCGGGTGGATGGTGCACCGCAAAAGCGGTCATACCAACTGCGGGGGTCCGAGCAAATTCAGGTGGAACCGGCCGAGCCTGCGCCGTTGCGCGCCACGCCGGAAGAGCTACCGCTGGAAATTCTGTACGAAGATGCGGCCGTGATCGCGGTGAATAAACCGGCGGGGATGGTGGTCCACGCGGGAGCGGGGGTGCATTCCGGCACGCTGGTGAATGCGTTGCTGCACCGGTTCAAGAATTTGTCGGGGGTAGGAGGCGAGCTGCGGCCGGGAATCGTGCACCGGTTGGATCGATTCACCAGCGGCGTGATCCTGGTGGCGCGGAACGACGGGGCGCATCGCGATCTGGCGCGTCAATTTGCGGCGCGCGAGGTGGACAAGATTTATATCGCGCTGGTCCATGGGCGCGTGAAAGCCGATCGCGGGAGGATCGAGACGCCCATTGCGCGGCATCCCACGCAGCGCACTCGCATGACCTCGCATCTCAAGCATGGGCGCGCGGCCTTGACCGAGTATCGGGTGTTGCGGCGCTTCGACCAATTCACGCTGCTTGAGGTACGCATCGGGACTGGACGGACGCATCAAATCCGGGTGCATCTGTCCAGCCTGCATCATCCGGTGGTGGGCGACAAACTCTACGGCGCGCCGGCGAGTGAGCTGGGGCGCTACTTCCTGCACGCGCAGCGCATCACTTTTAGAAGTCCCGCAACGGAGGAGCGCGTGACGGTTAGCGCGCCGCTTCCCGGTGAGCTGCAGCATTATCTGGAGACATTGGCGTAGCACGCTGGACTCTATAATTAAAGTGTGCAGCGCGATGACACGCCGGTGAAGATCTTCCGTTCGTTTGAGGAAGCCGAGCAGGCCGACCGTGAGTTCTATCGATCGCTCACCGGGCAACAACGCCTCGATATTTTGCTCCAACTGATCGCCCAGCATGAACCTCCCAAAAGACTTGAGAGAGTTTTTAGAATCGTTAAACTCGAAGAAAGTTGAATACGTGATCGTGGGAGGGTATGCGCAGGCCTATCACGGCCGCCCGCGATTTACCGGTGATATTGATGTGCTGGTGCGCGCATCGCGAGAGAATGGCGTTCGCCTCAAGGCAGCCCTGGCGCAGTTCGGCTTCGGTCAACTCGGCCTGAGTGAAGAGGACTTTCTTAGCGAAGGACACGTAATCCAGCTTGGGGTGGCGCCGAATCGGATCGACATTCTTACTTCTATAACAGGGTGCGAATTCGAGGAAGTTTGGCGGACACGCATTGCGGCGGAATTGGCGGGCGTCCCCGTGAATATGATCGCCAGGGAAGAGTACATCAAGAACAAACGTGCCAGTGGCCGCACTCAGGACCTGGCCGACCTGGACGCTCTGGCCTGATGGCTTGTCCTCCGGCCACCTATAATGGATTCAAACCTCGGATGGATTCGAATCTGCAATGAAACCGCTGTTACGTCCTAGTCTCACGCTGGCCGCACTGGCATTTCTGCTGAATGGGCAGGCCAAGAACGACAAACCTGTCAAGCCCGGACCGGAGGCGTCTTCGCAGCAAGACACGCGCATCACGCTGGACGTTTCGCGCGTCAACATGCTCTACACGGTGTCGGACAAGCGAGGCCGGTTTGTCACGGACCTTGGCAAGGACGACTTCGAGGTTTTCGAGAACAAGAAGCCGCAGAGCATCATGGAATTTTCAGCCGAGGCCGACCTGCCGCTGCGACTGGCGATTTTGATCGACACCAGCAACAGCATCCGGGATCGTTTCCACTTCCAGCAGGAAGCCGCGATTGCTTTCATCGACGGCACGGTACGGCCGGGGCAGGACAAGGCCATGATCGTCAGCTTCGACACAGCCGCGGAACTGGTGGCGGACCTCAACGACAACATATCCCAGCTGGAGAAGGCCATCGACAGCCTGCGGCCGGGGGGCGGAACATCGTTGTACGACGCCATTTTCTTTGCGTGCCGCGACAAGCTGATGGAGGATCAGCCGCTCTATAAATTCCGCCGCGCGATGGTGATTCTGAGCGACGGAGAGGACAACCAGAGCCGTTACACGCGCGACCAGGCGCTCGAAATGGCGCAGAAAGCCGACGTCACCATCTACACCATCTCGACCAACATCACGCATATCGAAACCGATGGCGACAAAGTGCTGCGCTATTTCGCCAGCGAAACGGGCGGCCAGGTGTTCTTTCCTTTCAAGGCCACGGATCTGAACCAGTCGTTTGAGAACATCGCCAACGAATTGCGGCACCAGTACAACATTTTTTATCGTCCCGACCCGCTCAAGACGGACGGCCTCTATCATCCGGTGGAGATTCGCGTCAAAGGCCGGAAGGACCTGATTGTGCGGTGCCGCAAAGGATACTACGCTCCCAAGATCTGAGGCGGTCAAATGAAAAAGTTTGTTCCATTGCTGCTGGCGTTGGGCCTCTGGGCCGCGGATTCCTGGCAGAACAAGCCCATGGCGGAGTGGAGCGACAAGGACGTCCAGAAGATTCTCAGCAATTCGCCGTGGGCCAAAGTGATCAGTGTTTCGACCGGCGGGTTGATGGACTCGGGATCGATGCCGGAGCGCGGTGGAAGATTCGGCGGCGACGATTCCCAGCCTCGTTCGAGCGCCGAACAAATGCCTGGAGCGAGCGCGGGGGTGCCGGGCGGTAACATGCCATCACGAGGCATCGACGGCGGCCTGAATAGTCCGGCCGGAGCATCCATTCCGATCAGCGTGGTCTGGGAAAGCGCGCTGCCTGTCAAGCAGGCGCTGGCGCGGCGCAAGTATGGAGCCGAAGCGGGAACATCGCCGGAAGCGCAAAAGTTTCTGGATCAAAACGGCAGCTACGTGATCGCGGTGGCTGGAATTCCGGACGCCCTGGCCCAAGCCGGCGCCACGCACGGCAAGGCGGCGCTGCTCGCTGAGACCAGTCTGTCCGCGAAGGGCAAGCCGCTGCTACACGCCACGGGCGTCGAGGTTGGGCCGCCCGGCAAAGCGGTGGAAGTGATCTTCACGTTCGACAAAACCGCGCCTTTCAGCATCGAGGACAAAGAGGTGGAGTTTTCCACGCAGTTTGGAGCTGTCGCGGTGAGGTACAAGTTTCGTTTGAAGGACATGCTCTATCAGGGCAAGCTGGAACTCTAGCGCCTGCAGTACAATAAAATCTCCCCCGAGCATTTTCTCTAAGGATTGTTCAATGGACGAAAAAGAACGCGCGCGCACTCTCGGACTCACGCTGGGCCAAATCGAGAAGCAATTCGGTAAAGGCTCCATCGTCCGGCTGGGATCTAAGGAAGCCGTGGTGGCGGTGTCTACAATTTCCACCGGGTCCATTTCGCTGGACAATGCGCTGGGCGTAGGTGGATTTCCGCGCGGGCGCATCATCGAGATCTTCGGTCCTGAGTCGTCGGGAAAAACCACGGTCGCATTGCAGGTGGTGGCGGAAGCGCAGCGGGTAGGAGGCATGGCGGCGTTCATCGACGTGGAACATGCGCTAGATCCCATCTACGCGCGCAAGCTGGGCGTGGACGTCGACAATCTGCTGGTGTCGCAGCCGGATTACGCCGAGCAGGCGCTGGAAATCACCAATGCGCTGATCGCTTCCGGATCTATCGATGTTCTGGTGGTGGATTCAGTGGCGGCGCTGGTTCCGAAATCCGAACTGGACGGCGAGATGGGCGACAGCCACATGGGCGTGCAGGCGCGCCTGATGTCGCAGGCCATGCGCAAGCTGACCGGCAACGTGTCGAAATCCAATACCTGCCTGATTTTCATCAACCAGATTCGCGAGAAGATCGGCGTCATGTTCGGCAATCCGGAGACAACTACGGGCGGCCGCGCGCTGAAATTCTATTCTTCGGTGCGGGCCGACATCCGGCGCATCGCGGCCATCAAGGAAGGCGAAGTGGTGGTGGGCAATCGCACCAAGGTGAAGATCGTGAAGAACAAGGTTGCTCCGCCGTTCCGCGAGGCCGAGTTCGACATCATCTATGGCGAGGGGATTTCGCGCGAAGGCGATTTGATCGATCTGGGCGTGGCGCAGAACCTGATCGACAAGAGCGGGTCGTGGTACAGCTACAAGGGCGACCGGATCGGCCAGGGCCGGGAGAACGCGCGGCAGTTCTTGAAGGACAATCCGGATGTGCGTACCGCGCTGGATGGCGAGCTACGCAGGGCGCTGGGGATGGTGCGGAAGGAAGCGGCACCGCCTTCGGCCACGCCGGTAGAACCGGCCAAGCCGCTGGAAGCCGGTAAGCCGGTAGCTGCCAGCGCCGCTCGTTCTCGGTAAGAGACAGCGTTTCATCGAGGACGCTTGCCAAAGAGGCGGTCTTCCGAGAGGCGACCATGCTTGAACCGCTTGCTCTAGCTTCAAAAGATCGGTTTGCGCGTTTCTGGATGGCGCTCGTTCTGGTGGCCGCGACGGCATGTGTTCTTTTGGCCGTCAGGCTTATGTCGCATTCACTATGGTTCGATGAAGTGCAGACGGCCAACATCGCCCAAGCTCCGAGGCTGAAGGATCTGGTATTGCGGGCGATTCACGAACGCCCGTATCCTCCGCTTTATTTTTTGGCGGACCGTGCGTCGTGGAAATTGCGGGGCGACGAAGTAGGCACGCGCCTCCCCTCGGCTCTGTTCGGCGCCCTGGCGACCCTGGCGGTTTATCTGCTCGGAACGAGCTTTTTCCGAGCGCGCACCGCAGCCGCAGCGGCGCTGATGTTTGCTCTGATGCCGGGCATGTTCCGATATTTCGTCGATGCCAATGCATACACCTTGTTTGCCTTGACGTCGACGCTTTCGGCGTGGGCTCTTTGGCGGGCGTTCGAAACGAATCGCGATCAGGACTGGGGTCTCTACGTCGCCGCTGCCGCCTGCGGGCTCGGATGCCACTTGCTATTCATCTTCCATATCGGGTCGCATTTCTTGGCTGGGCTGGCGTACAAACGTTCGCTGCGCTGGTCCGCTCAACCGCGCTTCTACAAGTCGATGACTCTGCTACTGCTGCTTTGGATAGCATGGGTCCTTTTCTATATAAGGTACGGAGGGCTGCACTTCCCAATCTCTTTGCGGCATCTATTGGATCGACATTTCGTGTATGTCTTTCTATTGACCTATTTCGGATTCCTTGACCGAAGCCGCGCCCTCTCGTTTTTCCTGTGGCCCCTTCTGCAAATAGGGGGCGCGGTGACACTATACTTGCGGGACAAGCGTTTGTTTACGTATTTGCTCTTGCTGATTGTTGTGCCGCTTATTGGTATTTCGCTATTTGTGGGCGCAACGCTCGAGTTTTTGACGTATCGATACGGGTCGGGAATCTTTCCCCTCACTTGTTTGCTGGGAGCCTCGGTCTTGGAGGCTCCCCTAGCAAGGCTGCGGTGGGCACCGGTGTTAGCAGTGATCATGACCGTGGCGGCCGGCCTCTACGTGATTGCTGGCGCTCCTATCGGATTCTTTGACTACCAGGACTGGAAAGGCGCAGCCACGTTCCTGGGGCAGAACGGAAGACCCGGCGATACGTTAATAATAGATCCGGGCTGGAGTCGCGAGGCGTTAGATTATTACGATCATAGTCTTTTACCTCGGGCCAGCGTAAGCAACGGCTACGCGGATGTGCCGAGCATCCTCAATTACTGCGGCGCGCATCCAGACGGCCGGAAATGGCTTATTGCTGCCTTTGAGAAGCCCCGCCCGGCACCGCCCGGTCTGGCACAAACCGGCGTTGCCCTCCCGGACCAGCTTAAGCAGAGCGGACGCGTAAGCCTCGGACCTCCGCGGAAGTTGACTGGCATTACCATTTATCCGCTCGCATGCCAGCCCTAGATGATTCCGACACCCGCGCGCCACGGCCGAGCCGGCTCACGCATAAATAATGAACTCCAGCAGGTTGCCGTCAGGATCGCGGACGTAGACGCTGGAGCCCTGTTTCCTTCGGCCGCCTTGACGCGGGACCGGTCCCTCGAAGATCTTGGCGCCGGCCCGATCCAGCATTCCACGAAGCGCTTCAGGTGTTCCATCCCAGACCAAGCACAGGTCGCCGCAGGGCGGCTTAGCGGCCGGCGCGCGCAGCGTGAAGGACTCGTTTTGCCAAGTCGCCGGGCGGTGAAAATTGATCATCTGCTGGCCGATATAGACCGAGCAGGCAGCTCGATTCTCGACCACGTCGAATCCAAGGCGCCGGTAGAACGCCAACATCGCGTCGGTATTTTGCATCGGCAGGGCGACATGATCGAAGCCGCGTACGCTTCCGGCATTCTGGGCTTTTGATTCGCGACCGGCCGCGCCCGCGGCAGCGATGGCGCCGATAAACCTACGGCGGGGAAGACTTGGTTGCATGCTGCACCTCGCTGACATCTATGTTCTCACTTAGGATCCAGCCACGCGCCGTTACATCAGTGCTGCTGGAAGAACTCGACGATCGGCCCCAGCGCGAGAGCCGGCAGGAAGCACAGAGCGCCCACCAGCAAGATGGTGCCGAAGACCAACACGCCGAATGTAGGCGTATCGCTCGGCAGGGTTCCGGCGGTCATGGGGACGCGCCGTTGCACGGCGAATCGGCCCGCCAATGCAAGCGCTATGGCGGCTAGCCCATATCGGCCCACGAGCATGGCAACTACCGTAGTGAGGTTGTAAAAGACGCTGTTGACGTTCAACCCGGCCATGTTCTGCCCGTTGGTGGCCATCGAGGATGCGTAGGCGAATAGGATCTCGGTGAAGGCATGCGGGCCGGTGTTGGTAACCAATCCCGCGCGTCCGGCGCTGGTGGCAACCGCAAAAGCAGTGAGTGCCAAGACCGCCTTGGGCGTGATCAGCGCATACAAGGCAATCAAGCGCGTTTCGGCGGATGTGATTTTCTTGCCCAAGTATTCCGGGGTGCGCCCAATCATGAGACCTCCCAGGAACACGCCCACCAACGCCACGATCACCATGCCGTAAACACCGGCGCCGAGCCCGCCGAAAACTACTTCGCCCAGGAGCATGAACATCAGAGGCACCAGCACGCCCAGCGGCTGAAAAGAATCGTGCATGGAGTTGTAGGAGCCGGTGGAGGTGTTGGAGGTGACGACCGCCGTCAAAACCGATTCGCCGGGGCCGAAGCGAACTTCCTTGCCCTCCATGTTCCCGCCCGCGATGTGCAGCCCGGCCAACTGAGGAGGCGGAGCGCTCTCGGCCCAATCGCAAACCGACAAGCCCACCAGGAACAGCGCCATCATCACCATGAGCAGCACCCAGCCGGCGCGCGGACGGTGGACGATTTCGCCGAACGCGATCATGAGCGAGGCAGGCAGTACGGCGATGGCGAGCATGCCGATGAAGTTGGTGAGCGGCGTTGGATTGGCGTAGGGATGCGCGCCATTGGCGTTGAAAAAGCCGCCGCCGTTGGTGCCCAGATTCTTGATGAATTCGAGCGCGGCCACGGGTCCTTGCGCGATGATTTGCGTCTTGCCTTCCATGGTGTGGGCTAACGTGTAAGGCGCCATGTTGAGCGGGACGCCTTGCCAAAGCAGAAAAAGGCTGCCGAGGAGGGCTAGAGGCAGCAGGACATAGAGCAGCGACCGGATGAGGTCCACCCAAAAATTGCCGATGGTGGCGGAGCGCTCGCGGGCAACGCCGCGGATGAAAGCGAATCCGGCCGCAAGCCCGGCGGCGCCGGCGAGGAAGTTCTGCGACACCAGGCCGATCACTTGAGCCAGGTAACGGAGCGTGGTTTCTCCCGCGTAGGCTTGCCAGGTGGTGGTGGTGGTGAAACTGACGGCAGTGTTGATGGCCAGGTCCTGCGTCATGGGCGTAGCGAGGTACGCGTCCGCAGGACCGCCGGGCAGCAGACGCTGAAGGATCAGGACCAGATACAGCAAAATCGCGCAGCCCACGCCAAACACCAGGAAGCAAGCAATGTAGACGCCGGCCGTCATCTCTTGTTCCGGGCGCACACCAAGCCAGCGATACAGAATCGACTCCACCGGGCGCAGCAAAGGATCCAGAAAAGTCCGCCGGCGCTGGGACACTCGGGCTAAATACAGACCGACGGGCAAGGCGAGCGCTGCGACGATCGCGAGGAAGATGATGTATTCAGTCCAGCGCATGAATGCTACCGTGGTGGCGGCGCCGGGCCCAGTGCTTGATCTAACGCCAGATTCAGCTCCAGCACAGGCACGCGCGGGTTGCCCAGCAAACCGAGTTGAGGACCCTGGGTGTGATCGGCAACCAATCGCCGGATCACCTCTTGATCCACGGCGCGTGCGCGAGCGACACGAGGCGTTTGCAGCGCCGCATTCTCGGGGCTGATGTCGGGGTCGAGACCGCTGGCCGAGCGGGTTACGGCGTCGATCGGTATCTCGGCATCGCGTGCCAGACCGTTGCGCCGGCGGTATTGGTCGGCCAGTTGCCGGATGCCAGGAAAGTCCGGCGCGCCATTTCTGAGTTTCGGATTGTTAGGGCTGAGGTTGGTGCCGCCGGATGCGGTTGCATCGTAGCCGTTGCCGGCGGCCGAAGGGCGCGGCTCAAAATATTCAGGCCGCGTGAATTCCTGGCCGATGAGCTGGGACCCGATGACGATGCCGCCGCGGGTGAGCAAGCTTCCGCCCGCCTGGCGCGGGAACAGCGGCCGGCCAATCGCAAACAGCAGCAAGGGAAAGATACAGCCGGTGAGGAAGGTCAAGACCAGCACGCTCAAAATGGCTGGGCGGGTCTGGTCACTCAGCTTGGCTTGCGGCGCGGGAGGGAACGCCCCCCGCACCGTACTTTCTTCCGGTTCCTGTGAATCAGGCATAGGTGGGTTTTCTACTGGGAGGTTACCGAGAACGAACTGAAGAAGTCATAGAGAAGCCATGAAGAAAGGATAAAGGAAAACGAGGGCAGGGTGCCGGGGCGCGTGGAAGCTGGTAGCCAAGAGGCGTGTTAAACTGTGAATTCCGTTTCAAGGAAAGCCCCATGAAATCTGCCGCTTTAGCAATCCTGTTTTCCAGCCTTCTGTGCGCCCAGACCACGACCACGCCGGCCGTCCAAGCGACGCCCGGTACGCCTTCCATCGCAGCTCCGCCCAGCGCGCCGGCCCAGGCTCCCGCAGCGGCTGTAATCGCGCCCGACACAGTGGTCATGGAAGCCGACGGGAAGAAATACACCAAAGCGGAAGTGGATCAATTGTTCGCGCTTCTGCCCGCGCAATACCAGGCGCAAGCCCACGCGCAGCCGCAGTTTTTGACGCAAATTCTCATGCTGCAGAAGCTGACCGACGACGCCATCAAGGATGGGTTAGACAAACGCCCGCCGTATAAGGAACAACTGGAATTGAATCGGCTGCAGGTGCTCGGGAATGCGGAACTCACGATTCACGGCAATTCCTTCCCGGTCACCCAGGCCGACGAGGAACAATACTACAAAGAACATCCGGATAAATTCCAGGAAGCCAAAGTTCGGGTCATTTATGTGGCGTTCAATCCGGCCCCCGGCAAGACCGGAGCCGAAAGTAAACTGCCGCTGGAGGCCGAGGCTAAGGCCAAGATCGACGACCTGCGCAAGCAAATCGTCGCGGGCGCCGATTTCGGCAAGCTGGCGCGCGAGAACTCCGATGATAAGACGTCCGCCGGCAAGGATGGGGACTTTGGCACGATCAAGCACAGCAGCCCCTATCCGGAACCGATTAAGAACGCGGTGTTCGCTTTGAAGCCGGGAGAACTGAGCGAGCCAATCCGGCAGTCCAACGGGTTCTACCTGATTCGTCTGGAGGAGCTGCATACCGTCCCTTACGACGACGTCAGCGGGCAGATCGCCACCGACATCCGGCAGGATAAATTCAAAGAGTGGACCAAGTCCCTGCAGACGCAATTTTCGATCAAAGTGATAGATCCGGCCTACTTTGCGCCCAAGGCTCCGCCCGCCCAATTGCAACAGGTTCGTTGAAGCGCTGGGGCTAGGACGCCTGGCGAAGCGGTTGCCGGCACTCCAAGGCCGGGCGATTGGAGTGCGTTTTTTGCCCGACCTGCGCGCCGGCAGCCGCAAGCTTTACTCCGGACGGCCGCACGGACAGCCGGTATATGCCGCCTCGTTTATTCGCAAGCGCAAAATGGTTTTGGATCTGGAACTCAAGCGGCGGCGCGGCGAATTGTCGCGCATCGTAGTGCACGAGCTGTTTCACTTCGTTTGGGTACGGCTTGGAAACCCGGTTCGAGCATCGTACCTGGCGCTGCTGAGAAGAGAATGGAGGGAGCGTGCGCGCGGCGAACTGGGTTGGTCGGCTGAGTCGCGGAAACTGCGCGTCCACGCCAGATCGGGGCGACAAGATGGCCGGTGGCGAGATTACGCCTGCGAGAGTTTTTGCGATACGGCTGCCTGGCTGTATTCGGGCGTGCGCCGGCACCCGGAATATAAATTGGCCGGGCGCCATCGCAAACGACGGGCGGAGTGGTTCCAGTCTACATTTTCGAGTGGTGTAATCCCGATATAATCGAGGAAGGAGACGCCTGTGCCTAAATTCGTGCCGACCGCCCTGGCGGTTGCTGTGGCAGCTAGCCTGATCGCTCTTGCCGGGTGCGGTTCAACCACGGTGCGAGCCGCCGTGAAATCCGACAAAGAGCGCAAAGTCGCGCCCGATTTCGCTCTGAAGGACGGAGACGGGAAGACTGTTCACCTCTCCGACTACAAAGGCAAAGTGGTGCTGTTGGATTTCTGGGCCACCTGGTGCGCGCCTTGCAAAATCGAGATCCCGTGGTTCATGGAATTCGAGCAACAGTACAAAGATAAAGGCTTTGCCGTGCTCGGCGTTTCCATGGACGAAGACGGTTGGACGGTGGTGAAGCCCTATCTGCAGCAACTTAAGATCAACTATCGAATCGTATTGGGCAACGATAAAGTGGGCGATGCTTATGGCGGCGTGGATTCGCTGCCCACGACGCTTTTAATCGACCGGCAGGGGCGAGTCGCCGCCACGCACGTTGGATTGTCCGGGGGAAAAGAGGACTTCAAGAATGACATCGTCAATCTGCTGGGGACGTCTCATACCAGCGTTCGCATTCCTGGCCATAGGGTCCTGGCATTTTTCACTCGCCCAAACTAGCCCGGCGCTGAGTATCGCGCCTCCCGGACAAGTCACCATCAAGCGCGGCGGCGAGGCAGAGTTGAAGCTGAGAGCCGAAGTGCGGTCAGGCTTCCATGTCAACAGCAACGCGCCGAACGACGAATTTCTGATTCCGTTGAAGCTTACCTGGCCGGCGGCGGGGCCGGTCGAGGCCGGGCAGGTCATTTATCCCAAGCCGCAGTCTGAACACTACGCGTTCTCAGCGAACCCGGTATCGGTATTTAGCGGGAATTTCGAAATCGTGACGCGCTTTAAGGCGGCCGCAGGCGCCACGCCGGGGCCGACGCCGATAACTGGAAAGCTTCGTTTTCAGGCGTGCAATGAGAAAGAATGCCTGGCGCCGCGCAGCATTGATGTGCGAGTCACGTTGGATGTGCAGTAGCCGGCCCCTGGCGGCTAGGCTGTCAGGAAAGCGCGCAACGTCCAACCTAGGATTTGCTGAATCTGCTCGAGTTTGAAATCGGCCGGAAAGCCCAGGCGTTCGGCCAGAAACCGGTCGCGCAGCATGCCTTCCAGCATGCCCATCAAGGCCGAGCGAACCGCCTGCGGGCTGAACTCCGGACGCAGCAAATTCTTTGCGCGCATTTCCTCGAGCACCCCGTCCACCAGGCGCACAAAGCTCAAGAAGCCGTCTGTCAAGGCCACCATTTGGCCCTCGCGGCGGATCCTGCGGCCCTCGAGCAGCATCAGCAGTTTCAACTCAGGATCGCGCTCGAGACATTCCAGCACGCATCCGGCCATCAATTGCAGTTGCTCGAGCGGTGAGGTAACACCCTGAATCGTGATTCGGGCCTGTTCGGCGATGACGGTCCAGCCTTGCACGAAGACGGCTTCCAGCAGTCCGGCCTTGCTGCCGAAGTGCTTCATGAGCTGCGATTCGCTGGTTCCCGCCTGGCGAGCGATGGCCGAGGTGCTGGTGTGTTCGTAGCCTCGATTCGCAAATAACGTTTTGCCGACGCGCAGGATGCGCTCATGCGTGGAGCCTGTGGATTTTCCTAATGCGGACGAAACGGCTGCGGACATTGTAGTAGTGTATCACGAGATGGTTACGCATAGTAGCACTGCTATTGAATTTCGGCGAAAACTGGGGAATTTCAGGTAGGAGGAGGTCGAGTAAATGAGGAAGGGGCACAACTCGTGCCCCTGGCCTTTCTTTCTAACGCGGTTTTAACGGCAATCGCCGCGGTTTATTTCTCGCCGGCCACCTCCACACTCTGGGCGAAGAAGTCGACGTTCGAGCCCCAAACGATGTTACTGCCCCATACGATATTGAAGCCTTGGAGCGCGCTGCTACCCCAGACGATGTTGGAGCCCCATACGATATTGGTGCCTGAGACGACGTTGGAACCCCAGACTATATTGGAACCCCAAACGATGTTGCTGCCCCATACGATGTTGGTTCCGGAAACCAGGGAAACGGTGTTGGTGGAAGCGCTGTAAACCACCGATGGTGAATTGGCATTCTGACCTGCGGGGACGACGTCGGAGGTGTCGCTAAGGGCTGCCCACGCGTCGAGATAACCCGCGCCCACCGTAAACAGATCGTAGTAGTCGGTGTAGATGGCGCCGGTGGTTGGATCCACCACGGTGCTGGAGCCGGGGAAGTTCTTGGCAGCCGTCTTCATCAGACGCGCCTTAATGGTATCCGGCGTTAGCGTTGGATCTTTCTGAAGCATCAGCGCTACCGAACCGCTAACCATCGGAGTGGCCATACTGGTTCCACTCAAGCTGAAATAATATGGGGAATTGCCGGAACCGCCGGATGTGAGATAGGAGCTCATCGGCACCAAGTTGGCCGGATAGGTATTCACCAGCGTGCTGTTGGGCGCAAGCGCCGAGACAATCTCGTTGCCCGGAGCGACCAGGTCCGGCTTGGCGATCTGATCGAGGAGCGTCGGGCCTTTGGAGCTGTAGCTGCCGATCAAGTCATCGCTGCGGTCAATGGTGCCCATATCTTTCATCGCACCCACGGTAATGACGAAAGGATCGTTCCCGGGCGCGGTGATGGTGGAATACCCGGCAGTGCTCATCGAGTTATCACGGCCGTCATTGCCCGCCGCTACTACCACGGTGATCCCTGCATTCCAGGCGGCCTCAACTGCCTGGCAGAGCGGATCGACGGTGTAGCTTTCTTGAACGGCCCGGCCGGCGGACAAATTGAGAACGCGAATATTATAGGTGCTCTTGAGATTGATGGCTTCATCAATAGCGGCAATCAGCGCACTGTCGGTACCAGAGCCAGTGGCATCCAATACGCGGAAACTTACGATGTTCACATTGGGGGCGATGCCCTTGAAAGTGTAAAGCGCATTGGGGCCCGAGCTGGACGCTCCATTCCCACCCAGGATGCCGGCGACATGGGTTCCGTGCCCGTATGCGTCAGCGGTGCTGGAGTCGTTTGCGACGAAGCTTTCGCTGTAGACGACGCGGGAATGAGAAGGCGAGCCGGCGGATTGGAGATCCGGATGAGAAGCGTACACGCCGCTATCCACCACTGCAACGCCGATGCCCGTGCCGTCGTAGCCATAACTCAACGCAATATTGGCATTGATGGCCGGCTCGGCGAATTGCAGGTGACCTCTTATGGGCCGGTCGAGCGAAATATATTTGACGAATGGAAGTTGGGCAACGAAGTTTAGAATCCCAGCAGGCAGGGTGAAAGCAGCCCCGTTGAGATGCTTGAAGGCTTTATTCAGGGCAGCTCCTTGAGCGGTGACCGCACTGGTGGCGCCACTGCTAGGAATGTTGAATTGGATGATGACGTTGACTTTTTGGGTTGGCGGAAGGTTTCGCAGGTCGGGCGACAATTTGCTGCTGCTGGTTGCCGCCGCGAGCCCTAAGCTAAACATCCCCAGCGATATCATCAGACATATAATGCGTTTCATATTAATTTTCCCTCCGGATCGAAGCACTTAATGCGGAATAAGCGTTGTTCAATCCATAACTAGTGGACTTTTCTCTAACCGCAATGAAAGATTGAAGAATGCTGTCAGTCGGTGAGGTGCGCGCTCCCCAAATCACACTGGCGAACATCTCCAGATAGCTACCCCAGGTAGCATTGGCTATTCCGGTACGGTCTAGCGAGATATATACGATCGCGGGATTTTGCGCGAGCGAGCCCAAAGCATTTACCGGGATTGTATAAGCGGCGGCATTGATGGTCGAAAAGCAATGCCTTAGGACCCCGCCGAGTTCGATCACCTGGTTGTGTTGCGCCTGATTGGGGTGCGTGGACCACTGGATAATGACATCGACCTGGGCGGCGGGCGGCACCTTCGCAAGATCGGGTGAGATCTTGCTGTGGGCGGCGAAAAGTGCGACGGAAAGCAGCGGCAGAAGAACACTTGTTTTAAATATTGTTGAATTTGTCTTCACTTGATTCCTTTTTTAGGGGACGCAACTGTAAGGGCAAGCACATCGCCAGAGTTATCTCGCTAACAATTCAGGCTTAAAAGGAACGAGCGCGACAAAGTGGCACACCGTTCTGTCCACCGTGGAGACGAAGTGTCGTGAGGGCGGTGGCGCCTTAGTCCACGGGGGGCAAGAATTCTCCGATCTAAAAGCGCCATCGGCGGCCGATAAGAGTTTGGGGGAGTGCAGTTGTATCGCACTGCCCGGTCATGCGCGATGACGAAATCAATCAGAGCGAACAGTTTAATCGTCTGCTGGTACGTGTTCGGGTGTGCGACGTGGCTGTACGCGTTCGCGCATTGGGACGTTCCTGACCACCTGCGCTTCTTTTGCTTCTTCGTGTTGGCGATGGTCTCTTCCGGCATGAAGGTGACGTTGCCGGGCATCAATAGCACGATGTCGGTGGCATTTCTGTTTGCGCTGCTTGGAATCGTGGAACTGAACTTCCCGCAAACGATGCTGGTGATCTCTTGCTCGGTGGTGATCCAATGCACCTGGCGGGTTAAGAAATTTCCCAGCGCGATTCAGCTGGTATTTAACGTCGCAAATGTCGGCGTTGCTACGTTCCTTTCGGATCGTGTATACCATTTGCATTTCCTAGGGCAGGCCGGAGTGAATACGCCATTGCGTCTACTGTTGGCGTGCGTCACGTATTACCTATCGCAAACCTGCCCGGTGGCGACGATCATTGCTGCAACCGAGGGCCGGTCGCTCGGCAGCACGTGGCATCAGTGGTATTTTTGGTCGTTTCCTTATTACCTGCTGGGGGCTGCGATCGCGGCCTTGTTCAATGCGGCGGACCGCGCGTTTGGTTGGCAGGCCACCATGCTGGGTTTGCCGGTGGTCTTCGTCATCTATCGGTCCTACCGGCTGTATCTCAGCAAACTGGAGGAAGAGAAAAAGTATGCGGAAAATCAGAAGCAGCATGCCGATGATATGGCGGCTCTGCACCTCAGAACCATCGAGGCACTAGCGCTGGCCATTGAAGCCAAGGACCAGACCACGCACCGTCATCTCGAGCGAGTGCAGGTGTATGCGGTCGAAATAGGACGCAGCATGGGGTTGAGCGAAGTCCAGATTGAAGCACTGCGGGCCGGGGCACTGCTGCATGATATCGGCAAGTTGGCCGTTCCCGAACACATCATTTCAAAACCCGGAAAGCTGACGGTCGAAGAATTCGAGAAGATGAAGATCCATCCGGTGGTGGGGGCTGAAATTCTGGAGCGCGTGCAATTTCCCTACCCGGTGGTGCCCATCGTGAGATCGCACCACGAGAAGTGGGACGGCAGCGGATATCCGTCCGGGCTGAAAGGCCAGGACATCCCGATCGGCGCCCGCATACTGGCTGCGGTCGATTGCCTGGACGCGCTCGCCTCCGAGCGGCAGTATCGCCGGGCCTTGCCGCTAGACCAGGCCATGCAGATTGTAGTTGCGGAAGCCGGCAAATCCTATGATCCGGCCGTCGTCAAGGTCCTGCAAGCGCGCTACCGCGAGTTGGAAGCCCGGGCGTCGGTGCGGCAGGTGGAGCCGAGAAAATTGTCCACCGATATGAAGATCGACAACGGGAAGGCGCCTGCGGCAGGCTTTGAAGTGTCAGAAGGCGGCCGTACTCACGCGGCCGATTTCCTGCAGTCGATCGCGGCGGCACGCTCGGAGGCGCAAACCTTGTTTGAAATGTCCCAGGATTTGGGCAACTCTCTGAGCCTCAACGAAACCCTTTCGGTGCTGGCGGTAAAGCTGAGGCGGATCATCCCGCACGATGCCATTGCGATCTATATCGTCCGGAACAAAGTTCTGGTTCCGGAGTACGTCAGCGGCGATGACTTTCGGTTGTTCGGCTCGCTTTCCATTCCCATTGGCCAAGGTTTATCCGGTTGGGTGGCCGAAAATCGCCAGCCGATTGTGAATGGCAACCCATCGGTGGAACCGGGATACTTGAACGATCCGACCAGATTCAGCATATTGCGGTCAGCATTAGCGGTGCCCTTAGAAGGATTGAGCGGAGTGGTGGGAGTTCTGACCTTGTACCACGTTGAAAAAGATGCGTTCACCAGAGATCACGTTCGAATTTTGATGGCCCTCAGCTCCAAGCTGTCTCTTTCAATCGAGAACGCGATGAAGTATCAACAAGCCAGCTCTTCGGCCACAACGGATTATGTGACCGGATTGCCGAATGCCCGCTCGCTGTTTCTACAGCTGGATGCGGAGATAGCGCGCTGCACGCGAGAAACGGTTTCGCTCGCAGTACTGGTCTGCGATCTAGACGGGTTTAAGCAAGTGAATGACCGCCTTGGTCATCTGGAAGGCAATCGCGCCCTGGAAGCGGTGGCCGCGGCATTCAAGGCACAGTGCCGCGGGTACGACTACGTAGCGCGCATGGGCGGCGATGAATTTGTGCTTATAATCCCCGGAATTGGCCCGGAGGCCGCACCCGCCAGAATGGAGCAATTACGGCAGTCGGTCAGCGACATTAGCCGCAAACTTTGGCGCGAGGACATTTTGGCGGTGAGTATCGGCTCGGCTTTCCTAGACATTGATGGATATGACGCCGAGCGATTGCTGGCCGAAGCCGACCGCCGTATGTACACCGAAAAGGCGACCCACCGGACCGAGCACGCTACCACTGAAAGTCTCGCGGTTTAATCGTTCCTGCTAATCTGAATCTGAAGTGGTAGCTCGTTCGGCAAGGAGTCTGCATGGTCACGATCAATGTGAATGGAGTCCGGCGTGAAATCCAAGCGCCCAACGATACCCCGCTGCTGTACGTCTTGCGAAACGATCTGGAGCTGACCGGGCCGCAGTTCGGCTGCGGACTTTCCCAGTGCGGATCCTGTTCGGTTCTGCTGGACGGCAAGGAAATCCGGTCGTGCGTAACGCCTCTATCGGCCGCGGCTGGCAAAGAAGTCACGACGCTGGAAGGTCTACCCGCCCGCTGGGCGCAGCAAAAGGGCTTGCCCAAGGCCGAGGCCGAAAAGACGCTGCACCCGGTTCAGCAGGCCTGGATCGAGGAGCAAACGCCACTGTGCGGCTTCTGCCAGAACGGCATGATGATCAAAGCGACGGAGCTGCTGGAAAGCAACCCCACCGCGACCGTCGCCCAGATCAAAGAGGCCTTCACGACCTCGGGGCCATCGGCGCATTTGTGCCGGTGCGGCAGCTACACCGCGATCATCGAAGCCGTGCGGCGAGCCGGGCAAATGATGGCGAAAGCGAGTTAAAAAATGGCCAACTCAAGCGAGAAACCCGTCAACGTTTTTGGCGCTACTCTAACCCGCCGCCAGCTCATGACCGGCAGCGGCGCGCTGTTGGTCGGCTTCGGCATTGCCGGCGTCAGCCTTTCGAAAAAATCCGTCAAGGCCGCCTCGACCAGAAACTCGCTGGACGCCACGCTGCCTGGTTCGTGGATAGAGATTCATCCCGACAACAGCATTCTGATTCGCACCGGTAAGAGCGATTTCGGCCAGGGCACCACGTTCACCGCATACCGGCAGATCGTGGCCGAGGAGCTGAGCGCGCGCTTCGAAGACATCACCACGGTGGTGATGGGCGACACGGATCGCACCCCGGACGGGAGTGGCGCTTTCGATTTTTTGGGCCGCGGCACGCCAAACATCCGTAAAGCGGCTGCGTACACCTATCAGGCGCTGCTCGATCTGGCCTCCCGGCGGCTCGCGGTTCCCAAGAGCGAGCTTGCGATCAAGGACGGCGTGGTATCGGCGCGCGGTAAGAGCATGACGTACGGAGAACTCGTCAAAGGGCAGCAGTTGAAGCTCACCATTCCGGTGCGCGGCACACTGACTGACCTGGGCGGATTGATGGTGAC
>DATJWJ010000230.1:0-16543 GCA_035501355.1 Bryobacteraceae bacterium
CCACGACAGTCGCCTCGATCTTTATTTGGGATAGCGAAGGATCAACGTCCGCTACTATCCGGGCCACACCGGTGGCGACTCGGTGGTCTGGGTGCCGGATGCGCGCGTGGTATTCACTGGCGACATGCTGTGGAAGCAGCACGTGCCGAATTTGATCGACTCCTCCACGGGAGCCTGGATCGAATCGCTGGATGCGATGCAGAAGGATTACGGCGCATCCACCTGGGTCCCGGGTCATGGTGACGTGGCCCAGGGTCAGGATGTTCTGATTTTCCGGAAGTACCTGGCGGATCTTCGAGCGGGGGTGCGGCGCGAGCAGGCGGCCGGGAAAACGGGCGCGGCGCTGGTGGACGCACTGCTGCCAGGTCTGCGATCGAATTACGGCCAGTGGGGCTTCTTCAACGATTACGCAAAAGTGGGCATCGAGCAAACCGATCAAGAATTATTAGGAAAGAAGCGGCTGCCGCCCGTCGCTCGCGAAAAGTAGGCGCGGGCGAAAAGAAACCTTTTCCCGTTGACGCGGGGAAAGTGTATGATATTCGAATAAGGTTATGAAACTGTTGCTGGCATCTCTCTTGGCGCTTCCTCTATTAGCGCAAACGCCGCAAGCTGGCACCGCGGCGGACGAGACCAAGGCTGCCCCCGAAGAGGGCATTCCGGTTACCAATCAGCTGGTGATCTCGAAGTGCGGAGGCTGCCATGCGCGCGACCAAAAGGGCAACTTGTCCAGGATTTCCTGGGAACGCGCGACGCCGGAAGGCTGGGAAGAGGCCATCAAGCGCATGGGGCGTTTGAACGGCTTGCGGCTGAGCCCGGAGGAAGCGCGGGCGATTCTGAAATATCTCGCTACCGATCATGGCCTGGCGCCGGAAGAAGCCAAGCCGGTGATGTATTACGCTGAGCGTCGTATTCAGGACGAAACCAATATCCCTAACGACAACGTGCGTGGGGCATGCACGTATTGCCACGCGCTGGCGCGCCCGCTGTCGTGGCGGCGTTCGGCCCAGGACTGGGAGTATCTCGAGAATTTGCATGTGGCGCTGTATCCGCAGGCCGATGAAGCGTTCCGCTTGGGCATGAATGCGGGTGGATTTGACGAAGAGCGCCATCATCGCGATCCCAACGCACCGCTGCCGGTGACCGAAGCGGTGGCGTATTTGAGCAAGACCGCGCCATTGCACACTCCTGAATGGGCGGCCTGGCGGGCTCGCATGCGAGCGCCGAAGCTGACCGGCCGCTGGCTGGTTTCGGCTTACATACTGGGCAAGGGCAAATATTACGGCGAAATGGAAGTGCAGGCCGGGAGCGCGGACGATGAGTTTACGACGCGCGTGACATTAAAGTCCATGAAGGATGGGTCCACGCTCACGCGGACCGGTCACAGCGTGGTGTACGCCGGATATGCGTGGCGCGGCCGGTCCAAAGGAACGCCCGCAGCGAACCCGGCTCCGAATGATTTGGGAAGCGAGGCGCGCGAAGTGCTGTGGTTTTCCCCGGATCAATCCAGCGCCGAGGGGCGCTGGTTCTGGGGCCAATATCAGGAATTCGGGTTTGACGTAAAATTGCGGAGGCCTTCGGCGGATCCGACGGTGGTTGGCGTGGACCGCTCGGCGTTGAAGACCGGTTCGCAGGCCAATCGCGTGCGCTTGGTCGCGGAAAGTTTGCCGGCGCAAGTGGAGCCGGCGGATCTGGATTTCGGAGCGGGCGTAACGGTGCGGCGCGTTGTTTCGCACAGCGCCACGGAAATCGTGGCGGAAGTCGACGTAGCGTCCAATGCCATATCCGGAAAGCGCGATATTGCTTTCCGCCGTTCGGTGCTGCCGGATGCGATTGCTGTTTACGATCGCATCGATTACATCAAGGTGGTTCCGGATACCGCTATGGCGCGGCTGGGCAGCCAGCCACATCCCAAGGGCTATCAGCAGTTCGATGTGGTGGCGTACAATCGCGGCGCCGATGGCAAGGTGAACACGGCCGATGATGTCGATCTGGGCCCCATCGACGTGTCCTGGTCGGTGGAGGAATTTTACTCGATGTATGGTGACGACGACCGGGAATTTGTCGGGTCGCTGAGCGACAGCGGCCTCTTCACGCCGTCGTCGGACGGTCCGAATCCGCAGCGGAAGTTCAGCCGGAACAACTACGGCGATGTCTGGGTGGTGGCGACGGCCAAGAACGAAAAGGACAAGGATGGCAGGCCAATGCAGGGCAAATCGTACCTGGTAGTGACGGTCCCGGCGTACATGCAATGGGATCAGCCGGAGGTGGGACAATGAGCGCTGCAGGCACGGTTGTGGATGCCGCCGCCCGCGCCTATCATCTGGGCGAGTTCCATCGCTTCCAGGCCGAGGGTGCGCAGTTTTTGTATCTGGTTCCGGCGGGTGCGATTTTCGTGGTGGACAGGGAAGTGGCGAAGCTGATCGACTGTCTGACTCCCGCGCCGCTGTCGCATCAACAACTGATCGAACGGCTGCAGGCGCAGGGTGTGGACCACGATGCGGCCGAAGAGTTAGTCGCGGAAATGTATCACGCCAATGTGATTCTGGCGGAAGATTCCGCGCCCGAAAAGCCGCAAGCCCTGCCGGAAGCATTTCCCATCCAGACGCTGGTGATGAATCTCACCAACCAGTGCAATCTGTCGTGCCAATACTGCTACGAATTCGGCGCCGACAAAGTGGCGACGCCGGAGGGCAAGCCCAAATTCATGGACCTGGAGACGGCCAAGACCTCGGTGGACTTTTTGCTGGCCGAGTCAGGCGATCGCCGGTCGGTTCATATCACATTCTTCGGCGGCGAGACGCTCATGAATTTCCCGCTGCTGAAACAAGTGGTCGGCTACGCGAGCGAACGGGCCAAGGAACAGAATCGGAACATCGATTTCAGCCTGACCACCAATGCCACGCTGCTCACGCCGGCGATCATCGAGTTTCTTTCCGAGAATCGCATCGGCGTCACGGTGAGCATGGATGGGCCGAAGGAGATGCACGACCGCTTGCGTGTTTTCGCCAACGGGCGAGGCAGTTACGACATCATCGAGCCCAGAGTGCGGGCGCTGATTCAGAATCACCGCACGCGGCCGATTACGGCGCGTGTGACGCTGACCGCGGGCGTATCGGACGTGATCAAGATTTTCCGGCATCTCAAGCAGGACCTCGGTTTTCATGAGGTGGGTTTTGCGCCGGTGACCGCATCGCCCGACCAGCTCTATACGATCGGCGCGAAGGGCATGGACGGCGTGCTGGAGCAGTTCCACGCGCTGGCGGACGAATATCTGGAATACGCGCTGCGAGGCGAGGCGCACGGTTTCTCGAACGTCAGCGACACGCTGGCCGAGCTGTGCCAGGGCGTCAACAAATCGCATCCTTGCGGGGCTGGTCTGGGATTGCTGGGCGTGGGGCCATCGGGAGACATCGCGCCTTGCCACCGTTTTGTGGATTCCGATGTCCACGCGCTCGGCCACATCAGCAAGGGCATCAATCGCGAGAAGCAAGCCGATTTTCTGCGCCGCGGCCACATCGATTCCAAATACGATTGCCACACCTGCTGGGCGCGGCCGTTGTGCGCGGGCGGCTGTCATCACGAAGCGTACGTCCGCTACGGTGACACCGGGCATCCCAATCTGCACTATTGCGATTGGATCCGCGACTGGACCAATACCTGTCTTGAAATTTATGGCGCAATTGCCGCCAAGAATCCCGCATTTTTGCGACAGTTTGCTGAAAGGAAGGCAGTGCAATGAGACACATGCGACCCCTAAATCAGAAAGCCGCGCGCATCGACGGCTACGTCGAGTCCCGCACTGAGGACGTTGCGGCCTTACAGAACCCGCCCGGAGGGAACCAGGCGCAGCGCCCGCACGTTCCCATGGGGTGCGCCTTGATGTTCACGCCGGGCTGGGAAGTGGATGCGGCGGGCGGCACGGCGGGGTTGTGCCAGCCGGTGGAGCGCGACATCTACGATTGCTTTGTCAGTTGCTACTGGCCGGCACAGGTTCCCGATCACCTCAACAATGCGGTGGACTGGAACAGCAAGTGCGCCGTGGCGACGAAGGACTGGCAGAAGCTCGATCTGGTGTTTCCGTAAAAGCTATGCGAAGAATATCCCTCATAACCGCGCTCAGCGCGACGTTTGCGGCTCTGGCGAGCGCGGGTACATTGTATCTGCCGGCTTACCCGGCGTCGGTTCTGGTGTTTGACGAGGGTAAGGGGCAAATCGTCGACCGCATTCCGCTGGTTACTGGAACGCCGATGGGGATCCGCCTGTCGGGCGATCACAAGACCATCTACGTGACCACCATCGACCATAACGGAATCGAGGTGATCGACGTAGCGACGCGCAAAGTGACCAACCACTTTGAGCTAAACACGCCCACCAAGCAATTCCGGATGTTCACGGGCGTGGCCGATCCGCAAGGCAAGATGTATTACGCCGTCACCAAAGAGATCACGAAATTTCCGGATCACTTCGAAGTCGGCAGGCCGAAATACACGCTGATCGATCTGGCGCAGCAGAAGATCGTCAAGACGGTGGACATCCCCAAAGAGGAAATGCCTCAGAATGAGGGTGACTTTGGCGCCGGCCAGATGGACGTTTCCCCCGACGGCAAGTATCTGTACCAGTTTGCAGACAAGATCAGCATTCTGGACGCTTCCGATTTCAAGGTGGTGGATCACATCGACCTTTCGCGGCCCGACGCGCCCGGCATGGAGAACGTGCACTTCGGCGGGGACCTGGATTTGATCAACTCACCCGGCGAGCACACGGCGCTGTTTGTTTCGTCCGATCCGATCGTGCACAACCGCGTGTTTGGGCTGGCGCGATTCGACCTCAACACCAAGCGCATGGATTTCAGCCCAATTGGACCGGCGCCGCCCGGCATGGCGGGCATCGAGGTGACGCCGGACAAGAAGTGGGCCTACACAGTGGTGGCGAACGGCATGCACGGCAACAAGCGCTGCGAATTTTGGCGCTTCGATTTAACCTCGGATCGGATCACGAACCGGGCCGAGGTTCCGTGCCGCACGCGATTCACGCTGGGCATTTCCACCGACGGCCAGAAGCTGTACATCTACGGCGCGGGCTTCGATATTGAAGTTTACGATGCCGCGACGCTGAAGTACGAGAAGACCTGGGATTTGAACAACGACGTGACGTACGCCGGGATTGTCGTTCTGCCGTAGATCAGTGCTCCGTTAGCATCCGCTGTTACGCACCTTTGGCTGTCCAAAAGGCCTAGGACGACGCCGTCAATCTGGTCCACAACGGACCTAAAGCTTCATGAGTAACTTAGCCAGAGGACAGCGCAGAGCCCTTGAGGAATTCGATGGAGAAACACGCCAAGGACGAAATAAACACTCACGACGTTGCTTCTCCTGAACGACGCCTACGGCTGGGAAGGCCCAGACGAGAGAAGATCGCGGAGTTGCTCAACGAAATCAGGAGTCTCACGCTGAGAGCCAGCAACGAAGCCGGTGAGTGATATCAGGCCCGAGTAGGACGGCCGAATCGGTCGGCATTTTGTGACGGCCCTTAGTTGCGCGGCTTTACTCGGGACGCGGTCGCTTTCGCGCTCTCATCGCGTGCCGCTAGCAATGCGGCAGTCGCATAGCCGGTGGCGGCGTCGCTCATGAACTTTTCGGGGACGCTGCCGGCCTCGTGCTTGTGGTTCATCGAGTCGGCCCACCAATTCCCCTGCGCGGTTTGATGTGTTTTGAGCCAGTTCAACGCGCGTGATAGATTGGCCTGCGAAGAACGGATTCCGGCCTGCTCCACAGTGAAGGCCGCCAATGCGGTCGCGTAGCTGTTAGATCCCACAGAAGGCGGGGCTGCGTCGCGCGTCTTCCACGGGCCGAAGGATTGAATGGTCCAGCCGCCGTCGGCCTGCTGCTGGCGCCAGAGATCGCTCAGGATTTCTTGCTTGGTCGAGTCCGGCAACAGGTCGCGCAGCTTGGCCGACGCCCACAACAGGAACAACCGGTTATGCAGCGGCTGCGTTTTCTGGCCGGCGCGGAGATATTCCGTCATGGCCGCAACGTTTTCTCGAATATCCGGGCGGGACTGGTAGTCGGCTGGCGCGAGACCGGTAGCCAGGGCGGCCAGCGCCGCACCGTAAAAGGCCGCGTCCTTGGTCTCCCAAGGGTCCAGGTCGAAATCGGACCAAAGCCAGGCGCCTTTGTCCGCACCGGCTTTCAGTTGGATCGACCACAGGCGTTCGAACGCTCGCTCACCCTCCGGGCTCAGCTTGCCATGCGGCGCGTCGTCCATGGCGAGGACCAATGCCCCGACGATCACCTGGGCGCCATACACCTGATCGAGTATCAGGCCTTTCAGCCCGCCAAATAAATCGTTGGCATCGGTGCGGGTGACCGTGGCTCGCATGCTGTCCACCAGCAGGCGTTCGTAGAGCGTGGGGCCGGACTTCTCACCCAGCGACTCGCGCAGGGCCGGGCGCGCGATCAGATACGGCAATCCAGTGTGGCAAGAGACGCAGGCCACGCCGGAATGCATGGCTGGCGGCCAGTTGAGCCATTCCTTTTGGCGTGAATCCAAGTACTGGGCGGTAAGAGCTGCATTCCAATCCGCGCCAAACGCCGGGATGGCAGCAAGCAGAACGAGCACGGCATAACGCATGGGCGGGGCTCTCCTTACTGCCTGGAAGTATAGCCCGGATTGCAGGTTTGGTCCAGCCGCAACTTTGCACAACTTCGAAGAGGTTTGAGTAGCTTTTGCATTGACTCTCCGGTGGCCGTTGGTTATACTAACCTCATTTCATCCAACCCATGTCGGTTGTGTTAAAGGCTCGGGGGCGAGCGACTTATCGTAAGCCTCAAGTGTTTAAGTAAGTTAGGCTCTTTAAGCGCGTTTGCGTTTATAAGCTCCATCAAAAATTTTTATGAGTTTGCGTTGAACGTTCTAAGCCGCAATCAAAGGAGTAATCGAATGTCCTCTGCATGTTCTCGTGAGTCGTCAAATGGAGTTAGTGTTGAGCGGCGGTGGCTGCGTTTTAGTCCCTATTGGGCCCTGGCAGTCGCTTGGATGACAATTTGCCTGGCCAGTTACGGACAGTCGACATTTGGAACCGTGCTTGGAACGGTCAAGGATCCGTCTGGTAGCGCCGTTCCAAGAGCGACGGTGGATCTCACCAACGTCGGAACCAATGCGACACGCACGACTACCACGAACGATGCCGGCAATTACCAATTTGTCAACGTGGAAATCGGCACCTATCAGCTCAAAGTGGCCGCCGCCGGTTTTCAGACGGTCGAATTCACCAATTTCGACATCGCCGCACGCGACACCAAGCGCTTCGATGCGGACATGAAGCTGGCTACGCAGGCGACCGTTGTCACAGTGGAGTCGACCTCGATCCTACAAACCGAGACCTCCAGCGTCGCAGAAACCAAGGGAAGCCTGGAGCTGACCGATCTGCCGGTGTCGATCGGCAGCCGGTCTACTGGTTCGACCAGCGCGTTCTCCACCTTGACGGCACAACCGGGCGTCCAGATCGATAACAACAACAACATCACTGTGGCGGGAGCGACAACGTCCCAGCTTTCGTTTAGCATCGACGGCATCAGCTCGGTCGGCCCCGGCTTTTCCGCTGGGCCACTGACGGAGATGTTCCCGTCCTTCAATGCCATCGAGGAAATCCGAATCAGCGAGAACTTGAATCCGGCCGAGTATGGCGGAGTCGCCGACGTGACCACGGTCTCCAAGTCGGGCACCAACACGTTCCATGGCGGAGGTTTCGAAAATCTCCAGAACAATGACTTCAACGCCGCCGATACCTTTTCTCACACCACTCCTCTCATACGGTTGAATGATTTCGGTGCGTACCTGGGCGGGCCCGTGATCCTCCCGAAATATAATGGCCGCGACAAGACGTTCTTTTTCGGCAGCTTTGAGAGACTCTCCCTGCCCAAGGCGCAGACGTCGATCTTGAGCACACCCACCGAGGCTATGCGCAACGGCGATCTTTCCGAGTACCTGCTGCCTCAAAACGGCGGTGCTGACAATGCGTTGACGGGCTATCCGGGAAATATCATTCCTTCGAGCCAGATCAATCCCTGGTCGAAGGCGCTGCTGAATTATTTCTATCCGCTGCCGAATTACGGACCACCGGGCGCCGTCTCGAACAATTATCTCGCGACATTCTTGATTCCAATCAAGAGTGCCCAATTCGATGCCAGGATCGATGAAAACATCAGTGCCAAGCACGCGGTCTTTTTCCGCTACACCTACAAGAACCGCCGTGTGACCAATTACCCCAATTTCCCTGGCACGCCCGGCACTCCACTCGTCGGTAACACCTCAAATCCAGAGATTGACCAAGCGTTGACGGGAGGCTACAACTGGATCGTTTCTCCGAGCCTAGTGAACGAATTCCGAGGCGGGTTTACCAAGTGGCGCCAGGCCGATACTTTCGGGCTCACGACTGAGCAGGTCGCAAACGCCCTGGGGATCACGGGCCCGCCCAACGGCTTCCCTCAGGCGCTGCCCACCGCGACGCCGACCTACCCGGAGGTAACCCTATCCGGGTTCATGCAAATTCCGGGTTCTCCGAACAACGACATCAATACCAAACAAGGCACGATACAGATCTCTGACACGCTGACCTACACTAAGCAAAAGCATACGTTTAAGTTCGGGGGCGATTTCCGTCACCTGACCGCTTATTTCACGAACGTATTCCTAAATGCCCGTCTCGGTAATTACGCTTTCCTGGGCGCGACTCAAGACGCTAATGGAGATCCGTGGCTCGGCTCCGGAGGCGCGGCGGGGATCGCGGAGTTGTTGCTCGGCTATCCGGATTCAACCAACGTTTCCACCGTGCTGAATCCGACCACCAACTCCTGGGCCAATCATTACGCCTTTTTCATTCAGGACGATTTTAAAGTTTCGCCGACTTTTACACTGAATTACGGTCTGCGGTACGAATATCATCCTGTCTTCGAGGACTACAACAATAACATCGCTAACTTCGTCCCGAGCTACACCAGCGTTCAGGATGGTCAGCTCGTACATGGCGCCGTTATCGTTCCCAATCAGCAGTCGCTAAGCTTGGTCAACCCCGGGTTCACGCAATCGATCGCGCCCACTCCTATCCTGCTCGCCTCGCAACTAGGTATTCCTCAAGGCTTGCGCTATTCGCAGAAGACCGACTTTGCGCCCCGCGTCGGGTTTGCCTGGCGCTTAGGCGACAAGATGGTGCTGCGCGGAGGCTATGGACGATTTATCGAAGCGCCTCTTTCACTTTCGGCCATCGACGGATGGTCAGTCGAAGCGAGCGACTTTGCGAGCTTTCCAAACTCGCTCGGCGATAACGGACTGCCTCAGTTTAAAGCTCCCTATTCCTTCCCATCCAACATCGCGACGCCCGGTTCGCAGTGGTTTGACTTGGCCACTGACATCCACTACAAAGACCCCTATGTACAGGAGTGGGACCTCACCCTCGAGCGCGATCTGGGTAAAGGCTTTGGCGTGCGCGTCGGTTATGATGGCAGCCACGGCAGTAATCTTCCGACCGACATAAATCTGAATCAGCTTCCAACGAACACTGTTGGTTCTGACGCTCTTGCTGCCAGCGTGCCGTTCCCGCAAATGTTCGCCATCTCCTATCAGACCAGTTTGGGTTTCTCCAACTACAATGCCGGTACCGTGTCGGTGAAGAAGCGCGCCGGCGGTCTTCAGATGGAAGCCAGCTATACCTACACGCGCAATCTCGCCAACACGGCGGGCGCTCCGAACAATCAAGCCGCGCAGCCAAACGTGACCGAGTTCGGCAACACCTTGCTCAGCGATCCCTATCACCCGGGGCTGGACTATGGAAATGTCTCTTACACCCGCCGGCACCGCTTCCTGACGACGTTCCTCTACAACTTGCCGTTTGGCAAAGGCCGAACGTTCATGAACTCGAGTAACCGCGTAGTGGATGCTGTGTTCGGAGGTTGGGAGCTGAGCGGCATTTGGCTCTGGCAGAGTGGCCCATTCCTGAGCGTCTCGACTTACTCCGACCCATCCGGCACCGGCTATGTGCTGTGCCCCTGTAACTACAATGGCGGCCGCGCCGATACCGTCCCCGGCGTGAATCCTTACGCCGGCCGGTCCATCAACCAGTGGATTAACCCCAACGCGTTTACCGACCCAGGCAATAACATCGGCCGGTTCGGGGATGCATCGCAGGGCGACATCGTCGGGCCTGGCACATTCGTTCTCTCGACCTCCTTGATCAAGAACTTCACGATCACTGAGCGAGTGCACCTGCAAATCGGCGCGCAAGCCGCCAATGTCACCAATCATCCGAACTATCAGCCTCCCGCCAACTTGAACGTGGATGTTCCGGCTTTCGGACAGATCACGGCTATGCAGGTGGCCGAGGCCGGCGGGCCGCGCCAGATCCAATTGACCGGCCGCATCGTGTTCTAAATTGATCGAATCATGGTCCGCCACTCGCGTTCGGATGGCGGACCGTTTGCGGACGCATAGCGGATAATAAGACAGATGAGACCTGCACACGTCTTGGCCGCAAGCGCGATTCTTTTGGCCGCGATCATTCCGGCCTGGGGCGCCGAGCCGCCGCTGGTTGGAACCTGGCGACTGGATCGCCAGGAAATCAATGGCCAGCAGGCCAACTCCGAACCGATGACCCTGAAGGTCACGCAGTCCGGCGACAAGCTGGCGTTCGCGTTCTCGGTGCCGGTGAACAATATTTATTTCGTCAGCATGTCCTACACGGTGAAGCTGGATGGGAGCGAAGCGGACGTCAAGAATTCCCAGGGAGACAAGGTGGGCTCCATCCGCATAACGCCGGGCGGTCCGTCGCAATATAAAATGGTTCTGAAATCGCCCAATCGTCCGGAGAGCGACGGAAAGCTCACCGTTTCGCCGGACGGCAAGACGCTCACTAGCGAAGCGGAATCGCAGCAGGGCGGGCGCACTATTCATTCCAAGCAAACCTTCTCGCGCTATTAGCACGAGCGGGCCATGGGGTTCTTCCAAAGTTTCGTTCGCCGGCCCCAGCAAGTGGCGCTGCGGCGGCTGAATTTTGTGATTCACCTGTGGGTGGGAATCGTTCTCGCCATTTACATGATCGTGATCGGGGTGACCGGCTCCATTTTGGTGTTTCAATCCGAAATCGAGCGTGCCGGTTTGAAGCCCTGGCAGGGAATTCGGGTTACCGGGGCGGCCGCGGATATCGCCACCGTAGTGACGAATCTGAGGCAGGCATATCCGCGTTGGCATCTGGTTTCGGTGCTGGCTCCGGGCGAATCCGACGCCACTTTTGTGGCCGTTCTGGAAGGGCGCGGGCGCATCCGCGTCGCGTCGGATCCGAACAGCGGTAAGGTTTTGGGGCAGTTTCCAGCCGGGAGAAATTGGCTGGATTTCACGCGGGAGCTGCACGAAACGTTGCTCCTGTCGGGACATACCGGGCGCCTGCTAAACGGTATCGCGGGGGGATTCCTCCTCTTACTGAACGCGACCGGTTTGGTGATCTGGTGGCCGGGCATCCGGAATTGGCGGCGTGCCCTGATGGTAGACTTCCGAAGAAACTGGCGGCGAGTTAATTGGGATCTGCATAGCGCCGCGGGTTTTTGGACGCTGGCGATCGTTTCGTTCTGGGCCATTACGGGCATGTACTTCGCCTGGCCTCGACAGACGTTTCGGTTCGTTAATTCATTTTCTAAGATCATCTCGGCGCGGCCGCCGGCGATCATCGTCGCGCCTGAAATTCCAAACGGCACGCTGGATCTACGCGCCCTGGTGGAGCGTGCGCGCGTGCTCGATCCGGGAACCAAGCTGGCTGGTATCGCGTTTCCTTACAGCCGTCGGGCGCCACTCGCAATCCTGATGAGTCGGCGCGACAGCCCCGGGCGCGAATACGACGATACCGTGTACTTCAATCCCTACAACGGCGAATATATTTCCACCTGGCGCTATGGCGTGAATCAGAGCTTGGGAGACTGGCTGATCTGGTTGCAAGTGCCATTGCATTTCGGCACCTCTTGGGGATTAGCGGTCAAGTTGGTGTGGGGCGCGGCGGGACTCGCCATCCCCTTGCTGACCATAACCGGCCTGCTCATGTACTGGAATCGAGTGTTGCGAAGAAAATGGAAGCACCTAAGAAAGCACGCAATATCCGATGTGCCCGCGGCGGTTACTGCTTCTTAAGCGAAATTCTTCTAACCTTAGTCATATTTATGTAAACTTTCGAGCGGCTCTTATGATAGGCTGAAAATCATGCCCACACTTCCAAACGGCACTGAAACGACCGCGCCTCAGCGCAAGGATTCCGCGCGCCGCGATATCGCGACGGCCATCCATCCCTACACGAATCTCAAGACGCATGAGAGCGATGGCCCACTGGTGATTACCGAGGGCGACGGAGTTTTTGTCCGCGACCAGGATGGCAAGACCTACCTGGAAGGCCTGTCTGGCCTGTGGTGCGTAAGTCTGGGATTCTCTGAGCGCAGGCTGGCTGAAGCCGCCTATCGCCAGATGCTGCGGCTGCCCGCATACCACATTTTTGCCCACAAAGCGCACGACGTCGGAATCGAGTTGGCGGAAAAGCTGCTGAGTATCGCGCCGGTTCCGATGTCCAAAGTGTTTTTCGCGAACTCGGGTTCGGAAGCGAATGACACCGTGGTGAAGCTGGTGTGGTATTACAACAATGCCGTAGGCCGCCCGCGCAAAAAGAAAATCATCAGCCGCACCAAGGCTTATCACGGCGTAACCGTGGCGAGTGCCAGCCTGACCGGCCTGGCGAATAATCATCGAGATTTCGATCTGCCAATCGCCAACATTTTGCACGTTGAGTGCCCGCACTATTATCGTTTCGGCTTGCCGGGCGAAAGCGAAGAAGCGTTCGCGAGCCGGCTGGCCGAATCGCTGGAGCAACGCATTCTCAAGGAAGACCCGGCGACGGTGGCAGCCATGATCGCAGAACCGATTCTGGGCGCGGGCGGGGTGATTTTACCGCCGGCGACTTATTGGGAGAAAATCCAGGCTGTTTTGCGGAAATACGATGTAATGTTGATTGCCGACGAAGTGATTTGTGGCTTTGGCCGCACTGGCAATATGTGGGGCAGCACTACGTTCGGTATGCAGCCCGATATGATCACCTGCGCGAAGGCTTTGTCTTCCGGCTATATGCCGATTGCCGCCATTATGGTTTCAGCTCCAATTTATAGCGCGCTGGTGACGCAGTCCGAGAAAATCGGAATATTCAGCCACGGATTTACTTACAGCGGGCATCCGGTTACTTCGGCAGTGGCGCTGGAAACCCTCAAGATCTACGAAGAGCGCGATATTGTCTCGCACGTTCGCGCGGTGGCGCCGCGCATGCAAGCAGGGCTGCGCCGGTTCGCGGATCATCCCTTGGTGGGCGAGGTACGCGGGATCGGATTAGTAGGGGCGATAGAACTGGTGGCCGATAAGTCGACCAAAGCTCCGTTCGACCCAGCCGCGGGCGTGGGAGCGTTTCTCCACCAGCGCACGCACCAGCATGGCCTGATTCTGCGCGCGCTCGGCGATTCCATTGCCTTCTGCCCGCCGCTAATTATCAACGAGGCGGAAATCGATTTGATGCTGGAGCGATTCGGGCTGGCTCTCGAGGACACGTTCCAGATGGTCCGGGAACGCGGACTTACCAATAGCGCTGCGGTTCCTGCGCTCGCCAAGTAGCCGCCCGCTTCAGGCGTGGACGGACGCAATGCGTTCGTTCCAGGGGCGTGCTTCTTCGAGTTGCGACGCCAAACGGATCAGCACATCTTCCCGCGCATAAGCCGCGCCCAGGTGCACGCCCACTGGTAACCCTTCAGCCGTCCAGTGCAAGGGAAGGCTGATGGCCGGCTGTCCAGCCAGGTTGAAGTACGGCGTAAACGGCCAGAATTGGTTGAACTTCTTGATGTGTGCCGCGTCGGTGTGCAATTCGCCCAGCTTCGGCGTCACCGTTCCCGTTACCGGCGAGACCAGGATATCGAAACCGTCGCGCCACCAGCTTGCGAACGCGCGCGTGAAGGCATCCATTTCGTCCAGCGCGAGCAGGTAATCGGCGGCGCTGGTCGCGCGGCCGCGATCCAACCAGTACATCGTGTCGGGATCCAGGTTATCCGGTCCCGCTTTCTTTCCCAGTTTGCGCTCAAAGGATTCCAGGGCAGCCAACAGCCGGACCGGCCAAATGCGATTGAAGATGGTGGATGTTTTCGGATCGTCCAAGACCGCGGGATGGGCCATTTCCACGTGGTGTCCGAGCGATTGGAGCAGCTTTCCGGCCTCTTCCACCGCTTGACGGCATTCCGGATCGAGCACAGCGTCGAAATTGGGCGGGAATTCATTCCATAAGCCGACGCGCAGTTTGCCGGGATTCGCTCCGACCTCGCTGGTGTAAGGCCGCGTTGGGGTCGGCGGCGGCATCGGATCGCCGGGCAGCGCGCCCGAGGCGAAATCCATGCAGCCCGCCACGTCGCGGATGGTTCGGGTCTGAAATCCTTGGACGCTCACGGGAGTGACCCATTCAGAAGATGGCCACATGCTGATGCGCGCGCGCGTAGGTTTCAAGCCCACCAGGCCACAGGCCGCGGCGGGCAGCCGGATGGACCCTCCGCCATCGCTGCCAGTCGCCACCGGAACCATTCTGGACGCCACGGCGGCGCAGGAACCGCCGCTGGAGCCGGCCGTGCTGCGAGTCACGTCCCAGGGATTCCGCGTCGGGCCCCACGCGAGAGGCTCCGTCGTGGGCAGCGCGCCGAATTCAGGCGAATTGGTTCGGCCCAAATTGATGAAGCCCGCGGCGTGAATGCGACGCACGAATTCAGTGGTGACGCTCGCGATATAACCGTTTTCCTTGAGAAAGCGCGAGCCGCCGGAATCGGGTTCACCGGCCGTGGTGCAGCCCAGATCCTTGGTCAGAAATGGCACGCCGCGGAACGGTCCATTGGGCAAGCGATCCGAGCGCGCCTCCTCGCGGGCCTTCTCGAAACGCTGCCACACCACGGCGTTCAATTGCGGATTTACCTTCTCAATGCGGGCGATCGCCGCGTCCACCAGCTCTAAAGGCGAAACCTCCTGCCGCCGGACCAATTCGGCTTGCGCGGTAGCATCTAGGTTTGCCATCTCATGACTGGTGTGTTCTTGCGCCGGACCCATGAAGTTCATGGTACTCTATCATGTTTTCGCAAGGTTTGTCTCGACCGTCGATACCGCGCGTCTAAGGAGAGCCTGTGAGATGGTATTACCGAAAGCGGAGTGACGGCCTGGTAATCATACACGCCCGTCCCGAGCACGCCGCGCAACTGGAAGAGTTGCAGCGCATCTCGTTTCCGACCCTCGCCGAGGAGGAGCGCTTCAAGGCCGCGCACTTCCTCAAGCACATGGAACTGTTCGACGCCGGCCAGTTTGTAGCTTTGGATGGCGACAAGCTGGTGGGTGCAACTACGACGCTGCGCCTCGACTTCGACTTCCACCACATCGACCACACCTTCGCCGAGATCATTCAGGGCGGCTGGCTGACGTCGCACCAGCCGCAGGGCGAGTGGCTTTATGGCGCCGATATCAGCGTCCGCCCGGATTACCGTGGCCGGGGGGTTGCGACGGCATTGTACGCGGCACGTCAAGAAGTGGTCTGGAGGTTGGGACTGAAGGGCCAGGTGACGGCTGGAATGATTCCTGGCTACAGCAAAGTCAAACACGAGATGACGGCGCAGCAATATTACGAGGGCGTCGTGTCGGGCCGAATTAAAGATCCCACTCTGTCGATGCAGATGAAGGTGGGCTTTGAACCTCGGGCGCTGCTGGCGAATTATCTTAACGATCCGGTTTGTGACAACTACAGCGTCCTGCTGGTTCTGGACGCGAGTCAGGATGTGGCCGGTGCATCCAGGGAGCATACGATGTCCTATATTCGGCTGAATTCTGAAATCCCGGGGCCCCGAGCCAAGGAGATTCTCGCGCGGCGTGCGGCGGCGGTGCCTTCCGGTCTGGCGCGCGCCACTGATGTGGTGATGGAGCGGGCGGAAGGCGCGCTGGTGTTCGATGTGGATGGCAATACCCTGATCGACCTGGCAGGCGGAATCGGAATGCTGGCGGTTGGACATTCGCCCGGCGCGGTGACCAAGGCCATCGAGCGGCAGGCGGAGCGCTTCATTCATCCGTGCGCGCTGGTGGCGACGTATGAACCGTACGTGGAGCTGGCGGAATTGTTGAACGAAATCACGCCGGGAACGTTCGCTAAGAAAACGATCTTGACCAACAGCGGCGCAGAGAGCGTGGAAAACGCCGTCAAACTGGCGCGCAAGTTCACCGGCCGATCGTCCATCATCTGTTTCGAAGGCGGCTACCATGGCCGGACCCTGCTGACCTTGAGCCTGACCAGCAAATACGGGCTGTTCAAGAGCGGCTTCGGCCCGTTTGCTCCTGAGATTGTGCGGCTGCCGATTGCGAATCTCTATCGCACGCCGCAAGGCATGAGCGAGGAACAGTATCTCGATTTTGCGATACGCCAGCTCGAGCATGCCCTGGTTGCGCAGGTGGATCCCAAGGCTGTCGC
>DATJWJ010000231.1:0-2638 GCA_035501355.1 Bryobacteraceae bacterium
CAGACCACCGCCGGGAAAATGATCTTCGGCAAGTTCGACGATCGTGTGCATTCCACCCAGACCTCGGAACGTCCGCCGCGCAAACCCGATGGCCAGACGCCCGTCGCCACCGGCGCGGCCGAAAAAACCACGATAGAATCGTAGTGCCGATGAAAGTTGCCGTAATTCTGCCCGCCGCGGGCCTGGGGACGCGCATGGGGCGCGGCTCCGCCGAAAAAACCGGAACCAGCCGCAAGCAGTTCATGCTCCTCGAAGGCTCGCCGATTCTGATGCACACCGTGCGCAAGTTTCTCGCGGCCGACCATGTGGCGGAAATCGTGATCGCGCTTCGTCCGGACGACGTGGATTGGGTGGAACAGGCGTTCCGCAGGGAATTCCCCGGCAAGCACGTACGGGTGGTCGAAGGCGGCAACAGCCGGCAGGAATCCGTGGCCAATGCGCTGGCCACCATTTCGCCCGAAATTCCCGTGGTCGCGGTGCATGATGCGGTGCGCCCGTTTATCGACCTGGACACCATCGCCAAGGTCTTTCAGGAAGCCGCCGAAACCGGCGCGGCGATTGTGGGCGTGCCGGTGGTCGACACGGTGAAGCAGGTTAGCCGCGGCACGGGCAAGGTGAAAATCCGCGGCACGCTGCAGCGCGACAAGCTGGTGCTCGCGCAGACCCCGCAGGTGTTTCGCCACGATCTGCTGGTCCGCGCCTTCCAATCGGCCAGGCAGGATGGTTTCATCGGCACCGATGAAGCCAGCCTGGTGGAGCGGCTGGACGCTGTCGAGATCAGCGTGGTGATGGGCAGCGACCGTAATATCAAAATCACCAAACCGGCAGACATGGATTTGGCGCACTTGTTTCTCCGCGAAGATACGGCTAAGGAAGCCGCCCTTTGAGCGCGCGTCCGGGCGAGGTGCGGACAGGGCTGGGCTGGGACGCGCACCGGTTGGTCGCCGGAAGGCCGCTGATTCTCGCGGGAGTGCGCATCCCCAGCGAATTGGGCCTCCAGGGCCACTCGGATGCCGATGTGCTTGCGCATGCCGTCACCGACGCGCTGCTGGGCGCGGCCGCTTTGGGCGATATCGGCATGCACTTCCCGGATTCCGATGCCCAATGGAAGGGCTGCGACAGCCTGGTCTTTCTGCGGCACGCGCTGAAACTGGCGGATGAGGCTGGGTTCCGGCTCGTGAATGTGGATTCGACGGTGATTCTAGAGCGTCCCAAGCTGAAGGACTACCGGCACGCGATCCGCGAACATCTGGCGGCGGCGCTGGGGCTGGCGATCGATCGGGTCTCGGTGAAGTTCAAGACGGCCGAAGGCGTCGGCCCGGTAGGCGAAGGACACAGCGCCGAAGCGCAGGCCATCGTCACGCTGGAAGCGAAATAGAAACACTCAGACCTTCGCGGCGCCCGATCTGGTGCGGTTACGAAGAGCTTGGTGCGCCAAGGCGCGTTCAGTCTCGATCGATGAGGCGTACAACCGCATGCAGCGCGACTCGCGCGCCTGTCACGCGATTTTCAGACGCAGGCCTACCTGCGAACCTTCTGCCGTTTTAGCTGGCTTTGAGCATGCACAACCGGCGAGCCGCGCGGCGTGCCTTCAGGCGCTCATTGGCCTTTTTCTGCTTTTCGGCGGAAACCACGGCCTGACATGTGTCGCAGCGTTTGCGGATGCGGGAACGCGTGACGAACTCTGCCCCGCAGCGGCGGCACTTCTTCGTCATTGTCTCCTCAAGCGGGAGGATCCCCGGCTTTTTGGGGAGCAAGTGAGAATAATGAAAGTCGCAATGGTTCACGTCAGGCACCTCAAAAAAGTCATCGGTAACCAGGTTTCGACCTGGAACCCTGGACTGGGGCATATCACGCAAGGGTCGTGGCCGGTAGCTGGAATATCCACCACCCCATACGCTTCATGCAGCCAGCCGACTGCCCCCGCCTCGGTCGTATCTCTAATCATCTCAACGACTTCGAGCGGTCCACTCGCAGCTCAAACCGAAGCCAAGAGCCGCTATCCTCGTACCGATTGTTTGTTCCTACGATCCTCTGCACGCCGCGCGCCGAATTCATACGGGCTTGGCGGTGGCTGGCCGGAACAACTCCTCCGCGGCCAGCAGTTCCCAGCGCAAGTGATTGATGTAGAAGATCAAAAGTGCGTCCGGGTGGGTACCGTGGAACTTGTCGAATACACGCTGCTCCCATCCCTCCGTCAAATAGGGCTTGGGATCTATGTCTTTTGCAAAGAAACCATTCTCGTGCGGAATGCCGAGAAAGTCCAGAACTTCTGAAATGAAATCGAGATGCGATACCAGCACCGATTGGGCGAGGTCCTTGGCGAAATCGTCGTCGTGCTCGGCAACTCGCGCCCACAATCGGGGAATCGCTTTGCGCAAAGTCTCGGTATTGAGTTTATGCAGGTGCGCGCGAACCTTAAAACCTTCGTAAATCTGATAGGTCCTCAGTCGGCCCATCGAAATACTGCGCACCAGTGCCCCAAAGTCGTCCTCCCCCAGACCCAGGAGGACATCCGAAATTTGCATAGACTGTTCAGCGTATCATGACCGAGCGGAGTTGCGGAGGTGGAGGTGGGGTTCGAAGTATTAAAAAGGAGAAGAAACACCGAAAGTCGGGAGTCCTCAGCCGTTAGCTT
>DATJWJ010000232.1:0-21312 GCA_035501355.1 Bryobacteraceae bacterium
AAACCTTACGCTCATCGGAGGAGTGACCGGCACTCCCAATCTCGCCACCTTCGGCTCAACCACAAGTGGACTCTACGGCCTGGGCAGCACGGGTTCTCAGAATGTGGCGACTCTGTTCTCGATAAATCCCCAGACGGGCGCAATGACCGCAGTCGGGCCGCTCGGCGCAAGCGCCGTACCCAACGGTCAAGGCTTTTATGCGAGGCTTTCCGTTGGCTCCAGCACGCTGTACATGGAGTTCAACAGCAATCTTTACACCATCAACACCACAACCGGTGCGGCCACGCAGGTGGGAACCACCGACAGTAACGGCTATCTAACCTCTGTGCTGCTTCTCGAATACGGCACTTATTATGTCGGCTTTGGCTCCGGCATCGCCACCATCAACGTTGCCACGGGCCAGATCGATCCCCATTCCTCGATTTTCGGAGCGGGCGGATCCCCCGTCGGCCTTGCGCCCCTTCCTCTGACCACGCCCACCCCGTTGGTCACGCTGGTGGCCAATGCGGAGGGCGGTGGCGCCACCATTTCGCCGAACTCGTGGGTGGAGATTAAAGGCTCCAATCTTGCTCCGCCGGGCGATATTCGCATCTGGCAGAGCACGGATTTTGTGAACGAACAGATGCCCACCGCCCTGGATGGAGTCAATGCCACGGTGAACGGTGTGCCTGCCTACGTTTACTACATAAGCCCCACGCAGGTGAATATACTCACGCCTCCGAATGCCATTTCCGGATCGGTGCCCGTGCAGGTCTCCGACAATGGAGTGATCAGCGCAAATTTCATGGTGCAGGCGCAGGCGGAAGCTCCCTCGTTCTTCGTCTTCGGCGGCGGACCTTATGTTGCGGCCACCCACGCCAATGGAAGTTACCTCGGTCCAACCAGTCTGTATCCCGGTTCGACCACTCCCGCCCAGCCCGGCGAGACAATCACGATGTACGCCAACGGTTTCGGATCCACGTCGACACCGGTAGTGAGCGGGTCCGAAACGCAGTCGGGAACGTTATCGCCAATGCCGATGATCACCATCGGCGGCGTGGCTGCGACGGTAACCTTCGCCGGCCTGGTTTTTCCGGGTGAGTTTCAGTTTAACGTGGTAGTGCCGCCCTCGCTTGCCAATGGCGACCAGCCCACGATAGCAATGTACAACGGCTTGACGACGCAGGCGGGAACGCTAATCACAGTGCAGCAGTAGTGGAGCTTCATGCGGAGGCTAAATGCAAAATGGCCGGTCCGACGATCGTAGAGTTCGCCGGGCCGGCCACAATTCGTAATCGTGTTTACGCGGCGTGGTTGATCGGGTGCGTCTTGGCTATTACCATCCGCTCCGCAATCCCCGGGACGGCGGTTCGGAGCACGTCTTCGATCCGCTCGGCGAAGATGAACTCCATCTCCTTGCGGACGTCTTCCGGCAGATCGCGCAGATCTTTCTGATTGTTCTTCGGCATGATCACGGTGTGGATGCCGGCCCGGCGCGCGGCCAGGACCTTCTCCTTCACTCCGCCGATCGGCAATACCAGCCCGGTCAGCGTGATCTCGCCGGTCATCGCCACGTCGCTGCGCGCCGGCAGCTTGGTGTAGAGCGACGTCAAAGCCGTCGCCATGGTGACACCGGCCGACGGGCCGTCCTTCGGGATCGCGCCCGCGGGAACGTGCACGTGCACACCGGCGTTCTTGAACAGCCGGGGATCGATGTCGAAGTCGTCGGCATGCGACCAGATGTAGCTCTGAGCCGCCTTGGCCGATTCCTGCATCACTTCGCCCAACTGACCAGTGAGCGTCAGGCCCTTACCGTCCGGTAGCAGCGTGGCTTCAATGTACAAAACGTCGCCGCCCGTTTCGGTCCAGGCCAAGCCGGTCGCGACGCCCGGAGGCAGCTCGCGCCGCGCTTCTTCCTGATTGAACGGTTCCGGCCCCAGCATGTCGGCCAGGTCTTCCGGCTTCACCACCATCGATTCGGTGCTGCCTTCGGCAAAGCGCAGCGCCACCTTGCGCGCCACGCGGCCGATGGCCCGCTCCAGTCTCCGCAGACCGGCCTCGCGCGTGTAGCAGGAGATGATCCGCTTCAGCGTCTCGTCCGGAATGGTGCACTGTTCGGCTGTCAATCCGGTTTCCTTAAGCTGTTTCGGAAGCAGATAGCGCTTGGCGATCTCGAGTTTCTCTTCTTCGCTGTAGCCACTCAGGCGCAGCACTTCCATGCGGTCCAGCAGCGGCTGCGGGATGGTATCGAGCGCGTTGGCGGTGGTCACGAACAGGACCTTCGAGAGATCGAACGGCAAGTCCAGATAATTATCGCGGAACGATTTGTTCTGTTCCGGATCCAGGATTTCGAGCAGAGCGTGCGCCGGATCGCCGCGGAAGTCGCGGCCCAGCTTGTCCACTTCGTCCAGCATCAAGACCGGGTTGTTGGCGCCGGCCCGGCGCATGGCTTGAATCACACGGCCGGGTAACGCGCCGATGTAGGTGCGCCGATGGCCGCGCAATTCGGCCTCATCGTGCAGACCACCCAAGCTCATCCGCTCGAACTTGCGGTTCAACGCGCGCGCGATGGATTGACCCAGAGAAGTCTTGCCGACGCCGGGGGCGCCGACGAAGCACAAGATGGGAGCCTTCGCGTTGGGATTCAGTTTCAATACGCCCAGTTGTTCCAGGATGCGCTGCTTGACGTCCTTCAATCCGAAGTGATCCTCGTCCAGCACCTGCCTGGCGCGCGCGATGTCGAGCTGATCCTGGGTGGATTTCCTCCAGGGCAGCTCCAGCACGTAGTCCAGATAAGTCCGGATCACGTTGTAGTCCGGCGCGCCGGGAGGCAGCTTTTCCAGCCGGTCCAGCTCGCGCTTGGCTTCCTTCAGGATGTCTTCAGGCAGTTCGGCCTTCTCGAGCCGCTCGCGGAGCTGCTCGGCTTCGGCTTGTTCGCCTCCCTTATCGCCCAGCTCTTGTTGGATGGCACGCATCTGTTGGCGCAGCAGATAATCCTTCTGCTCCTTGGTCATTTCGCTGCGCGCCTCGGTGTTGATCTTATTCTTCAACTCCAACACCTGAACTTCGTGCGTCAGATAGCGATGAGCCATGCGCAAGGCTTCCAGCCGCGTGGGCGCCTCGAGCAGCGACTGGCCTTTATCAGCGTCCAGGCCGAACATCGAAGCCAGGACGAACACCAGCCGCAGTGGATCGTCATTGGCCGCCAGCAGCCCGCGCAGCTCAGGCGGCGCATTGGGTTGCGCCAGGGTCAAGGCCGTTCCAGCCAGCTCAACCAGCGCGCTCTGCAGCGCCTCGACTTCTGCGTCCTTGTCCTCCGGCAACGCCAACGGCGTCACCCGCGCTTTTAAGAATGGCTCGGACTCGTCCAGTTTCAGTAGAGCCACGCGCTCCATTCCGAGCACCATCAGCTCGAGATGGTCTTCGCCGGAGCGATTCACCTTGCGAACCACCGCCTTGGTTCCGACGGCATACAGATCGTTCTGCGAGGGAGAATCGAGGTCAGGATCGCGCTGGGTAAAGACGGCGATCTCCTTGGACTCCGTTGCAAGCGCCGCCTCCACAGCGGCCACCGAGCGGGCACGTCCGGCCGAGAGCGGCATCATCAGATATGGGAACAACACCGCGCTTTTCAGCGGCAGCACCGGCAGCGTATAAACAACTGTTTGATCAGACATATTCATTTCTCCTCTGCCCAAATACCGGGCATGGACGTTATAAATTTCTTGCCCACCTAAACCTTAGATGCTTCTCCCAGAAAAAAGAAGCAGGCCCGTCGCTCTCATTGTCAACGGACCTGCTCACAGGAGACTCAATGTTACTGGACGTTACTTATTCGGCACTACCACGAACTGAGTGCCTTCTCCCCGCTTGACGAGGAGCAGGGTGGAGTCTCGAGACGCTCCCTGCCGAACGGCCTGGTTGAAATCGGCAACCGAATTGACCGCCCGGTGGTTCACTTGCACGATAACGTCTCCCTGCTGCAGGCCGGCTTGGGCAGCCGGCGAGTCGTCTGACAGGTCCGTAATAACAACGCCGGTAGTTCCTTCCGGGAGCTGCAATTCGCGCCGGAGGTCCGAGTTCAGAGCCTGGACAGTGACGCCTTGCAGGGCGCCTTTCTCTCCACCGCTAGGCATATTGCCCTGCGGACGGCCATTGGCTTCGGCTTCCAGATTGAATTCGCCCAGAGTGACTGCGACGTCCTGGTTCTGCCCGTTGCGGTCGACCTTCAGGTGAATTGTGGTACCCGGGGCAAAACCAGCAACTTGCAGACGGAATTCGTTCACGTCTTGGATGTTATTTCCATTGATGGCCGTGATCACGTCGCCGACTTTCAGGCCGGCGTGTTCGGCGGGACTATTGGGTTCCACCTGCGCGATGGCCACGCCGTGATCGTTCGGCACGTTAAATTGTTTGGCCAGCTCGGGGGTCAGCTCTTGCGGCAGAATGCCCATGTAACCGCGGGTCACCTTGCCGTGCTTCATGATCTGGTCCATTTCGTTGCGAGCCAGGTTAGCCGGAATTGCAAAGCCGATACCCTGGTTGCCGCCGGTTTCACCCGACAGGATGGCGGTGTTGATGCCGATGAGATCCCCATGGGTGTCGACCAGCGCGCCGCCCGAATTGCCTTGGTTGATGGCGGCGTCGGTTTGGATGAAGTCCTCAAAGCGTTCGATACCCAGGCCGCCGCGGCCGGTAGCGCTGATGATGCCCATGGTCACCGTTCCGCGGAGACCAAACGGTTCACCCATGGCCAGGACCACGTCGCCTGGCTGCGCCTTGGAGGAATCTCCGAAGGGCAGGGCAGTTAAGCCACTGCGGTTCACTTTCAGTACTGCGATATCGGCGTACTTGTCGGTTCCGACGATCTTGGCCGGATACTCGGACTTGTCGTAGAAAGATACCTTCACGTCGGTGGCGCCATCCACCACGTGGTTATTGGTGAGGATGTAGCCGTCGGGGCTAACAACGACGCCCGAACCCAGACTTGTTTCGCGCTCTGACCGGGGCCGTTGCTGTTGCGGCATGCGGCCGCCAAAGAACTGACGGAAAAATGGATCGTCGAACATGTTGGGCCCCTGCTGCTGTTGCTTGACCATCTTCGACGAGGAAATATTCACCACCGCCGGCATGGTGCGTTTGACGACCGGAGCGAAGCTTTGGAAGGGAGCCTGGTCGATGGCGGCGGCATGCGCCGTGGAGACGAACACCGGAATACCGTGCGTGCCGGTCATAGTGGCGATCAAGGCGCCCGCCAGCAACGCAATGACTGCGACTAAAACAACCGAGGATGTGCGGATGTGACCTTTCATAGTTTTAAGTTTCCTTCTTGGAATTTCAAACTTCCTTCAGAACCGCTTCACGCTCGCGGCTCGCCTTAGATTCAAAAATTAGCTTTCCGGACGGGTCGAGATCCACCAGCACCTGCTGGCCGTCGCGCACCTCGCCCGCCAAAATCCGGCGCGCCATTGGCGTTTCAATTTCGCGCTGGATAGCCCGCTTCAACGGGCGGGCTCCGTAAGCCGGATCGTAGCCTGAGCGCACCAGATAGGCGCGGGCGCGATCCGTTAACTCCAGTTCCACATGCCGATCGGCCAGCCGCTTACGCAACCCACTGAGCTGGATGTCGACAATTTGTTTCAAATGCTCCTCCGAAAGCGAATGGAAAACTATCGTTTCGTCCACGCGGTTCAGGAACTCAGGACGGAAGTGACGCCGCAGCTCTTCGAGCACCGCGTCCTTCATCCGCTCGTATCCCTCGCCGGCGAAGCTCCCCCGATACTCCAGAATGCGATGGCTGCCGATATTGGAGGTCATGATGACGATGGTGTTCTTGAAATCCACCGTCCGGCCCTGACCGTCGGTGAGACGGCCATCGTCCAGAATCTGCAATAACACGTTGAACACGTCGGAGTGGGCTTTTTCGATTTCGTCGAAAAGGACTACACAATATGGACGACGTCGGACGGACTCCGTTAGTTGCCCTCCTTCTTCGTAACCCACATAACCAGGAGGCGCGCCGATCAGACGTGCCACGGTATGCTTCTCCTGGTACTCGGACATGTCGATGCGAATCATAGCTTTCTCGTCATCGAACAGGAATTCGGCCAGGGCGCGGGCCAGTTCGGTTTTGCCGACGCCGGTGGGCCCCAAAAAAATGAAACTTCCGATGGGACGGTTGGGGTCCTTTAGTCCGGAGCGCGCCCGCATGACTGCTTCCGACACGGCCTTGACGGCTTCGTCCTGGCCGATGACGCGTTTGTGCAGTTCGGCTTCCAGTTGCAGCAGCTTTTGGATCTCGCCTTCCAAAAGTTTCGAGACGGGAACACCGGTCCAGCGGCTGACCACTTGCGCGATATCTTCTTCGTCCACTTCCTCTTTGAGCAGCCGCCGGCCGGACTGCTTCTCGTCGAGACGCGTTTGCTCGGCGGCCAGCTTGCGTTCCAGCTCGGCCAGTTTGCCGTATTTCAGTTCCGCGGCGCGATTCAGATCGTACTGGCGTTCGGCTTTGTCGATGTCGATCTTGACCTGCTCGATTTGTTCGCGCAGCCCGCGCAGACGTTGGACGGCGGCCTTCTCGGCCTGCCACTGGGCCTGCAACGCGGAGGAATCCGACTTCAAATCCGCGACTTCTTTCTCCAGCTTCTTGAGTCGTTCCTTAGAAGCCGGGTCGGATTCTTTCTTGAGCGCCTCGCGCTCGATTTCGAGCTGCATGATGCGGCGTAAAATTTCGTCAAGATCCGACGGCATCGAATCGATTTCCGTGCGGAGCTTGGCGGCGGCCTCATCCACCAGGTCGATCGCTTTATCGGGCAGGAAGCGATCGCTGATATAGCGATTGGAGAGCACGGCCGCGGCTACCAGAGCCGAATCCTTGATGCGTACGCCGTGATGCACCTCGTAGCGCTCGCGCAGCCCGCGCAGAATCGAAATGGTATCTTCGACGCTAGGCTGATCGACGAAGACGGTCTGGAAGCGGCGCTCGAGCGCGGCGTCCTTCTCGATATATTTGTGATATTCGTCCAGCGTGGTGGCGCCGATGCAATGCAGCTCGCCGCGCGCCAGCATCGGTTTGAGCAGATTGCCGGCATCCATGGCGCCCTCGGCTTTGCCGGCTCCCACCACGGTGTGCAACTCGTCGATGAACAGAACAATCTGGCCTTCGGAGCTTTGCACTTCCTTCAAGACAGCTTTCAGGCGCTCTTCGAACTCGCCCCGAAACTTCGCGCCGGCAATGAGCGCGCCCATGTCGAGCGCGACTACGCGCTTCTCTTTCAATCCCTCGGGCACGTCGCCGCGTACGATGCGGGCGGCCAAGCCCTCCACGATGGCGGTTTTCCCGACACCCGGTTCCCCGATGAGCACCGGGTTATTCTTGGTGCGGCGGGAGAGCACCTGGATCACGCGGCGGATCTCTTCGTCGCGCCCGATTACCGGATCCAGCTTGCCTTGCGCGGCTAACTTCGTCAGGTCACGGCCGTATTTTTCGAGCGCCTCGTAGGTGGCTTCCGGATTCGCGCTAGTGACGCGCTGGCTTCCGCGCACCTCTTGCAGCGCGCGCATCAACCGCTCGCGCGTAATGCCAAATTCCTTGAACAGCTTCCCGGTTGCGCCACTGTCGTCGGTGGCGGCCAGCAGGACGTGCTCCACCGAAGTGTATTCGTCCTTCAGGCGCTTAGCTTCCTCCTCCGCCTGCGTGATCAGCTTGGTGATGCGCGGGGTGACGTAGACCTGATCCGGCGAGATGCCCGAACCCGAGACCTTGGGCAGGCGATCGATCTCCTGCTGGACGCGATTTCTAAGCGCATCCACGCGCACATCGGCTTTGTTCAAGATGGAGGGTGCCAAGCCGCCTTCCTGGTCTAGCAGAGCCAGCAACAGGTGCTCGACATCGACTTGTTGATTGCCATGCTGGACAGCAAAGGACTGAGCCGCACGGACGGCGTCCTGCATTTTTTCAGTGAAGCGATTGAAGTCCATACGGGCTCGATTCTGAGTTGTTAGACGTTACAAAGCTGAGTTTGTTACTATCAACTAATATCAGCTTAACACCAGCATGGCAGGCTGGCAAGACCCACGCTAACGAACTGGGACGGTTATTGTAACCCACACTCACTCAACTACTTAGATGCAACTTGGCGGGCTGAAGGTCCGCAAAAACGAACCCATCGCGCTGGACGATCTCGCCCAACTGGACTCCGACGGGCTCACGGAACATTGGTCCATCATATACAAAAGAATGGAATTCGCCGTTTTCCCCGCAGGGATCGGCGGAGCTGGGAAGGTCGTTTAGAAAGGCCGAGTCGAAATCGCGGCTCACAAAGTCCGGCGACAGCACCTTGGGATCGACGCAAGTGATTTTGGCGCGGAGGCCGGCCTTCAACATGTCAAGGGCGAGTTGGCGCGTGGGAAGCTGCCAGACCGGAAAAATGGGCTCCAAACCGCTGCCGGCGAGCTGCTTTTCCCGGTAGGCTCGAATATCTGCCAGAAACAGGTCGCCAAAAGCGATGCATTCGATCCCATCGTTCACGGCTCGGCGGCAGACCTGGCCCATACGGTCCTCATACTGCTCGTTGGAACAAGGCCAGGGCAAAGGGACGGGCCACAAGGGCAGATCGGCAGCGGCGGCCTGCGCTTCCACCAGCTCGCGCCGGACAGCGTGCATGGCCACGCGATCGAATTGCTCGTTGATGGTGGTGATGAGCGCTACAACCTGGAAGTCGGGGTTCTGCCGGAGCAGATGAAGAGACCAGGCACTGTCTTTGCCGCTGCTCCAGGAGAGCGCGACGCGTTTCACGCCACGGCGATGCGTTCTTGGGATGCGACTGTGCGGGTGAGCCAGGCGTACAGGCCGAACAGCACGCCGGTATAGAAGAGATCGCCCGCCAAGGTCCAGCCGAAGAACGGGATGGCGGCCAGGTAGCAGCTAGCCAATCCTGAGAAGGTGTGCGGATAGGCTTGGAACCAGAGCCAGCTTCCAAAATTGGTGATCAGGAAGAACTGGATGCTATTCACAACGGTAACAGCCGCGATTCGCGATACGCTTTGTGTTCCGCGCAGCCGTCTTCCCAGCCAGACGGAAATCAAGAAGCTCACGTAGATGAACAACTGGAATTTACTGAAGGCCGCTACGCCGTAAAAGGAAGCGACGATCGGATCGGTGATGGCCATCAACGCCAGCGGAACCAGATAAGCTTGCCACACCGGCAGGCGTGCGCCCGCAAAAAGGCTGGTGCCGCCAACCGGAGCGAAGTTCGGTGGATGAGGCAGCAGACGGGCCAGCGCGCCCAACACGGTAAGAGACAAAGCGACGGGGCGCCAAGCGGTGTTCTTAGTCATCAATGAAATTATATCCCTTTGCTGATGGGTAAGGAGAAAAGATCGCGGTCAACTTTTGTGCGGCACTTTTGGCTCTATCCTTTTGTGCCCTGGAAACCTTGCCAGTTGTGGCGCCGCGCAAAAACAGCCATTCTTAGACACTCGGCAGGCTGGCTATGGCGAAATGCGTGTACTGTGGGCGAGACACACAGCTATACTCCAACGGCGTTCCTGTGTGTCTGGCGTGTGAAGAAGACCCGGACGCTCGCCGCAAGCCACCCGCGCGGCAGGAGGATGAACCGGCGGATGAGGATAAGCAAACCCGGGGTCATGATCGCTAAAATCCGGATTGCGCTTAGCGCCGCTTTCCAACCCACTTCTTCAAACCCGCAATTGCGATCAGGCCGGAGCCGATCAGCACGAACGTAGCGGCCTCGGGCGCCTGGCTCAAGTCGGATGTACCGAACTGGAAATTATCCAGGAGCGCGCTGGTCGAGCCGTTGTAGGCCGTCCCCTGCAAGCTCAGGGTCAAGCTCGATACGGGCGTGTCCGACGTTACTCCCCAGAATGCCTGGGTGGGACGCGCGTCTGTCGGTACGGTGTATTGATTGCCAGCGACGGTGATGGAGTAGTTGAGAGCGTTGGGGCTCACGCTAAACAAGTCCATCGCAAAGGACGTGACATTGGCCGGAAGAACGATCTGGATATAGGGCAGCGGCGAACCGGCGTTGGGCCGGTCCATGTCCTGCAATAACGCGTCGTTGCTGCCGAAGTTATACCAAGTCGAAAAATTGGTGTCGATCACCTGAATCCAGGACGCCCCCGATGAAGCATATCCGATAAACTCAACGCCGCCCGTGGTCAGGCCAGTGGGACCCTGATAGGTGGTGCTGCTATCGGCGGGCGCCAGGCCTTCAAACGTGATGCTCTGCTGTACGTTGGAGGCGGCTTGCCAGGCGGTCGGATTGGTGTAGGTGGTAATGGTGGTGGAGCGCGCCGGCACGACGGACAGCGTAACGGTGAGGATCAGAACAGCAAAGCTAGAACGCAACATGAAGGACTCCGCTTGAAAGAAACTCCGCCGAATGGCGGCCTGTTCGAAGGGCTACGGCTTCGATAACCAGGTAACGCTTCATACTCCCGGTTAGAAGGAAGCCTGAAACCGTTAAGTGCGATCGAGCGGGCGTCGCTCTCTACAAAAACGCGATCGACCCTCAGGTGCTACGCGGCTTTGCCTTTTATGTAGCTGGCGACTTTCTTATCGATTTGGCCGATGTGGTGAGTCAGCCAATTTTTGATGAAAAGCATTAAATCGATGCTCAGCATCGCGCGGCCGGCATTGAAGTCGCTCTGAAAAGCGAGCACTTGGGCCGTCAGCTTGTCATGCTCCACCTTATGCTGAGGGTATTCCGGATAGTTGTATCTTTTCATCAGCCGTTCTTCACTGGAGAAATGACCCTTGGTGTAGTTAATGAGGTTGGTCAAGGTTTGGCTCAACATCTGTTTGCCCTTGCCGGCAGCCATGGCGGCGTGCATCTCCTCGGCGAGTTGGAACAACCTCTTGTGTTGCGTGTCGATCTCGGAGTGACCGACGCTGTAGCTTTCATCCCATTGAAATAGGCTCATGCCTTTCCTATCGGCAGCCAGGTGCAGCGCTACATATTCCTGGATGGAGTAGACCGCGAGGAGTCCTGGTCTAGCTTTTCAGCAGCGCCGTCCTGACGCGTGAGGCTGGGAACTTAACGCAGCGAAGCAGCCACCCTCGCGCCGTATTCTTTGGCTTTCGCCAGCACGAGCGATGAATCGAGCGTTAGGGACCGGCCGTCTCGCACGATCGGTTTACCGTTCACCGAGACATCTTCGACATCCGAACCCTTGAGCGCGTAGACGATCTGCGAGTAGACATTGTAGAGCGGCACGGCGTGTGGGCGATCCAGCCGCACTGTGATCAGGTCGGCGCGCTTGCCGGGTTCGAGCGAGCCTATTTCTTTTTCAAGGCCCGCGACGCGTGCGCCTCCGATGGTAGCCATGGCGACGGCTTGTTCGGCCGGGAGTACGGTGGGGTCGCCGGCGCTGACCTTCTGCAGATCGGCGGCGAGATTCACTTCTTCCATCAGATCGAAATCGTTGTTGCTGCCGGCTGGGCCGTCGGTGCCGAGTCCCGTTGGAATGCCCGCGGCGAGCAATTTCACCACCGGCGCGACGCCGCTGGCCAGCTTCATGTTGCTGGACGGGCAATGTGCGATTCCCGTGCCGTGGGCTTTGAGGATCTTTATGTCGAGATCGTCGAGCCAGACGCCGTGCGCGGCGATGGTGGGGCCGTCCAGAACACCCAGGGCATCGAGCAAACGTGTCGGCGTCATGCCGCGGACTCGCAACGCGTCGTCGTTCTCAGTCTTGGTCTCGGAAAGATGAATCAGCAGCGGAACGCCGTATTTGTTGGCGAGCTTGCGCGCAGATCGCAGATCCGCGTCGTCGTTGGTATAAATGGCGTGCGGCGCGGGCGCGGGAACGATCAAAGGATCGTTTTTATATTTCTGGATGAATTTCTCGGTGAACCGGAGCGCATCTTTGGGCGTGGGCGAATCGGGCGATTTGAAGCGCAGAATCGTTTCGCCCAGCACGCCGCGCATGCCGGCTTCCTTGGCGGCCTGAGCGACGCGGTCCTCGAAGTAATACATATCGACGAAGGTGGTGGTGCCGGAGAGCATCATTTCGAGACAGGCCAAGCGCGTGCCCCATAAAACAAAATCGGGTGTGACGTTTTTGGCTTCAGCCGGGAAGATGAATTTTTCGAGCCAGTCCTGCAGTTTCACGTCGTCAGCGATCCCACGCAACAGTGACATGGCGGCGTGCGTGTGGGTGTTGATCAATCCCGGCATGATCAGCGCATCGGGCCGGTCCATCCGGTGCGCCGCTTGGAATTGACGGTCGATCTCGGCGCGCGTTCCCACGCCCACGATGCGGTCGCCGCGAATCGCGACGGCGCCGTTGTCAATCAGCCGGTGCTGCGCGTCCATAGTGACGACGTAGCGCGCGCTGTAGATCCAATCGGCCGGTTCGGCGAACAGGCCGGCGCAAAAAGCCAGAAAAAAAAGTGCCAGCCGGAATGGGCTAGAGAAACGATGCATCGAACGGCCTCGGGAAGAGATCTTTCATTTGCATTGTCTCGCTTTTGCCGTGAAGATTCGCCAGCGTGACTTCCGCGTCGCCGCAAAATTCCCACAGGATCTGCCGGCACGCGCCGCAGGGCGGGGTCAGCACGTCCGTGTCGGCCGCCACCGCGATGCGCTTGAACTTGCGCGCGCCTTCGGAAATGGCCTTGAACACGGCTACGCGTTCGGCGCAAATCGTGAGTCCGTAAGTCGCGTTTTCGATGTTACAGCCGGTGAAGATGCGGCCGTTCTCGTCCTCGAGCGCCGCGCCCACCTTGAACTGAGAGAACGGCGCATGCGCCTGCTCGCGCGCGGCCAACGCGGCTTCAACCAAGGTGTTCATAGATACGGCGACAGTGCTTTCAGGAATCGCACCAGCGTGTCTTGAATTTGCCGCCCGATTTCCAGGACTTCCTGGTGGCTGATTTTTTGCGGCAGCACGCCCGCCGCCATGTTGGTGACGCAGGAAATCGCGAGCACGCGCATTCCCAGATAATTCGCCATAATCACTTCCGGGACCGTGGACATTCCGACCAGATCGGCGCCGATCGCGCGCAGATATCGAATTTCAGCCGGCGTTTCGTAGCTCGGGCCGGTGAGCGCGGCGTACACGCCTTCATTCAATTTGATTCCCAACTCGGCGGCCACTTTGCGCGCGGTGTCGCGATACTCGGCTGAATAGGCTTCCGACAGGTCGGGAAAACGCGGGCCTAAAGAATCGTCGTTCGGCCCGATCAGCGGATTCGCGCCTTGCAGATTGATGTGATCGCTGATCAGCACCAGCGAGCCTTGCGAGTAGGAAAGGTTGATCCCTCCGGCGGCATTGGTAAACACAATGGATTCGACGCCCAGGCCGCGCAGAACGCGCACCCCGGTGGTGACCTGAGCGGGCGTGTAGCCCTCGTACAAATGACTGCGGCCGGCCATCACCGCCACCGGCAGCCCTTCCAGTTTTCCCAAGACTAGTTTGCCCGCATGACCTATTGCGGTCGAAACCGGCCATCCGGGAATTTCCGCGTAAGGAATCTCCACACGATCGGCCAATGCTTCGGCAAAGGCGCCCAAGCCACTGCCGAGCACCACGGCGACGCGCGGCTCCAGACGGCTCCTGGAGCGAATGTGGGCGAGGGCTGCTTGCATTTACAGAAGCATTCCCGCGATGCAGGCCGACATGAAATTCGCCATCGTCCCGGCCGCCACTGCTTTCAGGCCGAGCCGGGCCAGATCGGATTTGCGCGTGGGTGCAAGGCCTCCGATGCCGCCAATCTGGATCGCAATGGAGCTGAAGTTCGCAAAGCCGCACAGCGCGTAGGTGGCGATGGTGAAGGAGCGCGGATCCAAGTGATCCTTCATCGGGCCGAGCTGTTGGAAGGCGATGAACTCGTTCAGCACCAATCGGGTGCCCAAAAGATTGCCGATCGACTGGCAGTCGTTATATTTCACGCCCAGCAGCCAGGCGATGGGCGAGAACACATAACCGAAAATCTGCTGCAGCGTGATATGGAAATAGCTCAGGATGCCGTTGCACAAGGCGATCAGCGCGATGAATGCGATCAGCATGGCCGCGATATTCAGAGCCAGCTGCATGCCGTCGCCAGCCCCGCGCGCCGCCGCGTCGATCACGTTGATGCCCGGCCGCTCCACCTTGACCTTGACCGCTCCGGCCGTAGCCGGCTTGTCGACTTCGGGCACCAGAATCTTGGCCAGCATAATGGTGGCGGGCGCGGTCATAATTACGGCGGTCAGCAAGTGCCGGATCTCGACATGCGCCATCAAAACATAAGCCGCCATCACGGCGCCGGACACATGCGCCATGCCGCTGGTCATGATGGTGAAGAGCTCGGACTCGGTGAGGCCCGCGAGAAACGGGCGAATGGTCAGCGGCGCCTCGGTTTGTCCCATGAAGATGCTGGCGGCGACATTGGTCGCCTCGGCGCCGCTGGCGCCCATGACGCGCTGCATCACAACCGCCATGGCCCGCACGAAAATCTGCATCACGCCGAAATAGTACAGAATGCTGAACAGGCTGGAAATGAAAATGATGATGGGCAGCACCTGGAAGGCGAAAATCACCGGCTGGCTCCCGCCCAATTGGTCGCCGAACACAAACGTGCTGCCGGCGCGCGAATAGCCGATGAGATTATTCACTTTGTCGCTGGCGGCTTGAAAGGCTCCCGACGCCGGCGTGCGCAGCACGATAAAGGCGAACAGCAGTTGCAGGCCGACGCCCCAGGCGATTACCGACGGGCGGATGGCTCGCCGGTGGGTGGAAAACAGTACGCAGACCGCGAGGATCGCAAGCATTCCCAGCAGCCCGGTGAAGCGATCCATGAACGGATCAGCTTACCACTTCAAGAATCAGCTCGCGTTCCTCCGGCGGCGTCGAAGAAATGCGGAAAGCATCCTCCACTTGCTGGGAAGCTTCCTCGACGTGCTCTTCGCTGGTGTAATAAACGCGGCACAGCACGGCGCCGGCTTCCACTTTCTGGCCGACCTTGACTTCCAGGATCACGCCCACGGCCGGATCGATGGTGTCTTCCTTGGTGTTGCGTCCGGCGCCGATCATGGCCGACGCCATGCCGATATCCTCGGCCGCGATGGCGCTGACGTATCCGGCCCGCGGCGATGCGATCTCGCGCACGCCGGTGGCGTTAGGCAACAGCTCGAAGCGATCCAGCACTTGCGAATTGCCGCCTTGCGCCTCGATGACTTCCTTGAACTTCTTGTAACCGGAACCGTCCAGCAGTTTTTGCTGCGCCAGCTCGCGCGCTTCATCCAAGGCGGGGGTAATCTTGGCCAGGAAAATCATGCGAGCCGCCAATTCCAGCGCCAGCCGAGTCAGATCGGTGGGCCCGGCGTTTTGCAAGGTCTGGGAAACCTCCATCACCTCCAGCGCGTTTCCGACCGCGTAGCCCAGCGGTTGATTCATATCGGTGATGAGGGCCTGCACGCGCTTATCCGCGCGGCGTCCGATACCCACCATCATCTGCGCCAGACGCCGTGCGTCCACTTGCCGCTTCATGAAGGCGCCGTTGCCCACTTTAACGTCCAGCACCATCGCATCCAAACCAACGGCCAGCTTTTTGGACATGATGGAGGATGCAATCAGTGGAATGGATTCCACGGTCGCGGTGGCATCGCGTAGCGCGTAGAGCTTGCCATCGGCCGGAGTAATTTCAGGCGTCTGGCCGATGAACGCCAGGCCGTGCTTTTTCAACTGCTCCCGGAATTCATCGATGGTCAGGTCGGTGCGGAAGCCGGGAATCGATTCCAGCTTATCCAAAGTGCCGCCGGTGTGGCCCAATCCGCGCCCGGAAATCATGGGCACTACCACGCCCGCCGAGGCCGCCAAAGGCGCGGAAATCAAGCTGGTCTTGTCGCCCACGCCGCCGGTGGAGTGTTTGTCCACTTTCATGCCAGGTACCGAGCTGAGATCCACGGTCTCTCCGGATCGGATCATGCAGTCGGTTAGCGCGCTCACCTCGCGATCGGTCATGCCGGAAAAGTACACTGCCATCAGGAAAGCGGACATCTGATAATCCGGAATTTCATTCCGGGTGTAGCCGTCCACGATCGCGGCGATCTCTTCGGGCGCTAGTTCTTCCCCGTCTCGTTTTCGGTGGATCAAGTCGACTGTGCGCATTAAGGTTTTCAGCGTAGCATCTTATGTATTTGAAAGTAAAGGTTGTAGTGAGGCCGGTGAACAGGACACACCACAAATTCCAGCTGGCGTTCGACCGAAAGCAGACGCGCGGCGCGACGCGAGCCGGTTGCGTGCCGGCTTGGGTGAGAATTAATTCTGTGCGTCCCAAGCCGCCGTAATTTATGATAGCCGAATTTGAACGGTAAGAATGACACCGTGTTGGACGCGTCATTCTATCGGTCGGGAGCGGCTAAGCCAGCTCACTCTTTCGGCTAGTTGTGGCTGGAGCTCTTTAGCGTCGCCAACTGATAAAGTTCAAACAATTTGCGCGGAATGCGCGCTACCAGTAGTTGGTCCTGGTCTCCGCATACTGCGGTAACGGGATACCCTTCCAATTTGCGCCGTTCTTGGTCGGATAAGCCCTCGGGTCTGGTCACATAAGAATACCTGCCGTGTACCCAGACGGTATGCACCTCAAGGCCATGCGCGTCGCGCGATTCGGCGAGATCGCGCCAGGCTAATACCAATTTATTATCATGCTCTTTAAGGCTCAAGAGCTCGATTACGCTGCTGTCACGGCACGTTGAGTTAACGAAAACGACGGCGATGTAGCTTTTCCAATCGATGGACGGCTTAGTTCCGTCGTAGTGAATGTCGGACAGCAGTTGGTCCATCGTTTTGGCATCTTTCACATACTGTCCTTCGATTGCGAAGACCGGAGTGCTATCTCGAACGTGGTAAACGTAAACACTGGTCAGCATTTCCCCGGTCAAGTTTTCTTCGCCGAATGCCGCTCCTGTAGACGCTGCGAAGATAGATGCTGCGAAAAGGGTAACCATTTTTTTGATGATTTCAGTTTTCACGGTGATACCTCGTACTATCAATTCTTGGGGGACTTGTACTCGGTGGCGGGTTGCTCCTGGTCCACAACGGGTCCGGCTCCGGGCTGAGTGACTCGGGACTGATCGCTGCGAGAGCTCAAATCGACCGAGACTGGCTTGAAAAGGGAAAGAGCAAGAGCGACAATTCCAAGCGTGAGGATCACCAGTCCGGGAGACGTCGTCTGGAGGGCTCCCTTCGCTCCACTGCCTTCAATAGTCAATGAGTAAGCGATCTGGGCCGTGCGTAGAACGTACAAGGCCCCGACCAGAATCAAGACGAAGCTCAAAAACAGGCATGAAGTCTTCGTGACCGCAGCGTCCCAAGCTCCCAGGTAAGTCACGATAGCAACGTAGTTTCCAGGATCGCTCGATGCAACGCCGTTGAGCGCGCTTCGATAAGTGGAATACTGAAGGGCAAAACTTACGATCAGGAGAAGCATGATCAGCCCAATGAGTGCGCTGACAATCCAAAGGAGCGCCCGATCGACTGGTTCCGGCGATGGAAACGGCGTTTTCGGCCGATTGGCATCTGGCTTCGTTGTTTGATTATCTCCGTCGCTTTTTCCGGGAGCTGCAGCGGTCATCGACGTAATGTGTCCTAGCGAGAGGTATTTTACATCAAATTCTTCGGCCGTGCGCAATAGAAGCAAGCTCTGCGAATCGCCTGCGAGGGTGCTCCTGGAACGATACGGTATATTACTGGATGCCATGCCACTGACTCCTGGAAATCGCCTCGGGCCCTATGAAATTCTCGCGCCCATCGGAGCGGGCGGTATGGGCGAAGTCTACAAGGCTCGAGACACACGCCTGGATCGCACAGTGGCGGTCAAGGTTTTACCCACGGAGATGGGCGCCGACCCCTCTCGCCGCCGTCGATTCGAACAGGAGGCGCGCGCGGTAGCCGCCCTCAACCACCCCAATATCGTCGCGGTTTACGACGTCGGCGTTCAGGATGACGTCGTCTTCCTGGTACAGGAACTGGTGGCGGGCGAGCTGCTGCGCAACCTGATCGAACGCGGCGACCTGACGCTGCGCATATCCATAGCGCTGGCTGGCCAGATTGCCGAGGGCCTATCGGCGGCGCACCGGGCTGGGATTGTGCATCGCGATCTGAAGCCGGAGAATATTATGGTCACCAGCGAGGGCCGGGCCAAGATTCTCGACTTCGGCCTGGCGCGGCAGACCGGCGCGTATTCAGGCGACGCCGAGGAGCGAACGAAAACCCTGGTGCAGACTCAGGAGGGCGCCATCCTGGGAACCCTGGGGTACATGTCGCCGGAGCAGGTGCGAGGCAAAGGCGCCGATGCCCGTAGCGACATCTTCAGCTTTGGCGCCGTTTTTTACGAGATGCTGGGAGGCAAACGCGCCTTCGCGAGCGATTCGGCTGCCGATACGCTGTCAGCCATTCTCAAAGAAGATCCTGCCGACTTGCCGGATAGCGTGCCGGCGGGAGCCAGACAAGTTGCGCTGCACTGCCTGGAGAAGAACCCGGAGAACCGTTTTCAGTCCGCGCAGGATCTGGCGTTCGCCATCCACGCGCTGAGCAGCGGCTCGGTATCTTCCACACCCGCATTCGAAGCGGCTCGGAGTGCGCCGTCGCGTAGAAAATCATGGCTGCCGGCGGCGACGGCGGTGGCCGGCATTGTGGCCGGTGCGTTGATCAGCGCGCGGGTCGCTTCGCGTCCCGCGATCGATCTCCAGAAGCAGCACCACACTCTGCTGGTCTCGGAATTTTCAGGCGACGCAGAGCCGCGCTGGGCGCCGGATGGAAAGAGCTTCACCTTCATGGGCCCGTCCGATCTCTTGATTCAGAACCTGGACGCCACCGCTCCCACCGCGCTGCATGCTTTCCGAATAGATGACATGCTGGCGCCATTTTTTTCGCCCGACGGATCGCACGTCTGGTATACCGCCGCGACCGATAACCGGAGCGTTTGGTCAATCGGAGCCGCTGGAGGCGATCCGCAGCCCGTGTTGCGAAATCTCGGCGGGTTTGTGGGTTTGGAAGGTGCCGAGCTTTCCCCGGATGGCCGCAGTCTGATCGTCGCGGCAGTGCAGGGAAACGAAACGACCTTGGAAATTTCATCGCCACCGGGTTCTCCGCTGCGGCCGTTTCCCGGCGCGCCGAAAGTGAGCGCCACCTTCAGCCGCGTCCGCATGCGCTTCTCGCACGACGGAAACAAGCTCCTGGCAGCGTTCACCGGAGCGCGTCGTTCGCAGGATAACGGGCTATGGCTGGTCGCGTGGCCTCCCGGAAAAGCCGCCGCCAGGCTCATCCATCCCAATCTCTCCCACGAGGCTATCGACAGCGCCGCCTGGCTGCTCGACAATCGGCACATCGTCGGGACCACCTTACGGGCCGATAACTCGTTTTCCGGGGGCAGGCTGCTACTCATCGACAGCGATTCGGACTCGGTTTGGCCGTTGACAGCTGATAACGCCGACGCCTCCAATGTCGCGGTGAGTCCGGATGGGCGCATTCTGTATGAACGAAGGACCGCGCCCTACGATCTGGTCGAGATACCCGTGGATGGCTCGAAGCCGCGCGACCTGTTGGCCACCGATTGGGCCGAAGGGTTCGGGGCATGGTCGCGCACGGCGGATGAATTCGTCTACGTCACCGACCGCGGAGGGCAGTCGGCTGTGTGGATTTCGAGCAGCGATGGCTCCTGGCAGCGAAGGATTGTCACTTCGCAGGACGTTGGCGAACCTGTGAGCGTCAGCTTCCGGTCGCCGGATTTCTCACCCGACGGCAAACGCATCTGCTATATCGCCGGGCGCCGGGCATGGGTATCGCCCGCGGCCGGGGGCCGGCCAACCCCGGTGACCCCGGCCGATCAGACGGCCATCACTCCATCCTGGTCCGCCGATGGCCGATGGATCGCCTACAACACTCCCGGCGCTCTGATGAAGATTCAGGTTGGAAGCTCGGCGCCGCCAGTGCTAGTTCTGGCCAAAACCGCGGCGGTTCCTGCAGCCTGGTCGCCGGACGGCAAATGGATCACAACCGGAGTCGATGGGCAGATTGGCGTCGTTTCGCCGGATGGCAAGGAAAAACGGATCGTATTCAAGCGCAAGTACGATGCATCGGCCTTGGGCTGGTCGCGCGATGGAGCGACGCTTTTTCTGCTGGACGGCGGGTTAGGCGATCCGGTTCACTTGTATGCAGCCGACGCCGCGAAAGGCGGGGAGCGGCTGATCGCGACCTATCCTGCGATGAGCGCCTTTTATGCTGAATTGTTTGTATCTTCCACGCGCCTGTCTCCTTCACGGGATGGCAAGTATCTGCTGGCGCCTCGATTCGACGTGCGATCTTCGGTCTGGTTGCTGGAAGGAGTCGAGCCGCCGAGGAATTTCTGGCAGAGGTTGTGGAAGTAGCCATGCGGCGGACGTGCTAGCATCCGCAATAAGGACTTCAAATGCCGTTTGTCGATACCAGCAGCCTGAGGGTTACCGAGCGCTTGCCTGGCTGGCACGGACGCTATTTTCATTCTGCCAACATGACATTCGCGCATTATGATTTCGAGCGCGGCTCCTCTATCCACGAGCACTTCCATCCGGAGGAAGAAGTCTACGAGGTAATCGAGGGTGAACTGGAGGTGACCATCGACGGCGTGACCGAGATTGCGCGCGCCGGCAAGATCGCCATCGTGCCGCCCAACGCGCGCCATTCCGTGAAGGCTCTCACGGATGGCCGGGCCATCATCGTCGACCACCCGGCGAGACCCGAGTTCGGCTAATCGTACGGCTCGCGCCTTGACTTAAGGGATCGCACAGCGCCAAAATAAGTGTCCAGTTTTAATCTCACATAAGGAGTAGCCAGTGAGACGAATTTCCCTGTTGTGCCTGTGTGCCGGCTGCGTCGCTATGCCCGGCTTTGGTGCTTCCCGGCTTAACCCGGCCGAAAAGCGCGCCATGGAGTTGAACCCGGCAGTGGTCCTGGTGCAGGTGAAATACAACGTCAACGGACAGTTTCAGGTCGGCGGCGACACCGTCAGCTTCGGCCCTTCAACCGTCGGCGGCAGCGGCAGTGGCTTCATCTATCGGCCGGACGGCTACGTCATCACCAACGGGCACGTGGTGTCAGACGCGCAAACAAAAGATGTGGCGGCTCAGGAGGCCCTGAAGCAATACATCCGCGGCGCCGTGCTCCGGGACGTCGTTCTTCCCGAATACAAAAGACGCAACCAGCCGGCTCCTACCGGAAACATTCCCGAGATGATCGCCGCAGTTCACCTGCAAGCTTTTTACACCAAGCCGATCTTGACAGTCACGCTAGCCAGCGGCGCCGAGTATGCGGCTGACACCAAGCAGTTCAGCGATCCCATCGATCGCG
>DATJWJ010000233.1:0-11096 GCA_035501355.1 Bryobacteraceae bacterium
CTTTCGAGAAACTTCTGGTTCGAGCGCTTTGCACCGCCGGCATTCGCTTAATGGCTCAGCGGGGAAAGTCGGCGGAAGCTCAATCGGTGGCGCACGTGCTCTCACGCCAGGGGCTGCTGAGCGCGAGTTTAGCGGATACTACGATCTGCCGTACTGAGGAAGCGGTCGCCGCGGCTCATACCGCGCTTCAGGCCGGCGTGCACTTCCATAGCGGCTTGGCGCAGGAGCTCGACGGCGTCCTGAAACAGCCGGCCTCCTTCGAGAACATCGCTAAAATCCTCCGAATCTTGGACCTGCTCGGAGCCGTATCGGGCTCCTGTAGTTCTTCCCGGCTGGAACTGATGGCTTATCCAGACAAGAAAGTCCAATCCAGGGCCGCGCTCTTAATCGGGCGCGCGGTGAAGAACCCGGCTTGGCTCAGCCGCTGTTTCAACGACGGCGATGCGCGCGTGCAGGCCAGCGCCGTGGAGGCGATGTGGGATATGCCGGCCGAGCGCGCCCGCTCACTCCTCATGGTGGCCGCCAAGTCTCGCAATAATCGCGTGGCAGCCAACGCCCTGGTTGGGCTCTACCACCACGGCGACAGGTCGGCGCTCCCCGGCCTGCTGGAGATGGCCGAGCATCCGGAGCAGTCGTTTCGTCTCTCCGCGATTTGGGCCATGGGCAAGACCGCGGATCCGCACTTTGTCCCTTTTTTGACGCAATTGTTCAAACAATCGGATGGCAAGGTGCGTCTGGCCGTCACCCGCGCTCTGGCACAGATCCGGCGCCGTGAGACCAGCGCGTCGGAATCCACTCCGGGCCGCCGTCAATGAATCTTGCCGCTTGGACGGACTAGTCCCCGCCCACAATCCGCCAGCGTCCGGGTTCTGATTCCAAATTGAAGTTTTCGCCCAGATACACGCGCCGTACTTCCAGGTCGCTGCCCAGAGCCTGCGGGGTTCCGGAACGGAAAATCTTGCCGTTGTTGATAATGTAGGCGCGATCCGTCACCGCTAACGTCTCGCGAACATTGTGGTCGGTCACCAGAATTCCGATGCCGGAATTCTTCAGCTCCCAAATAATGCGCTGCAGCTCCAGCACCTGGATCGGATCAATCCCTGAAAACGGCTCGTCCAGCAGCAGGAAGCTAGGCTCAATCACCAGCGACCGCGCAATCTCCACGCGCCGCCGCTCGCCGCCGGAAAGCGTGTAGCCTTTGCTATGCCGCACCGTCTCCAGGCCCAGTTGTTCGATCAGGCGATTCATCTTCTCGCGGCGTTCGCGCCGGCTCATCCGCAGCGTTTGCAGGATGGCCATGAGATTGTCCTCTACCGTCAGCTTGCGAAACACCGAAGCTTCCTGCGGCAGATAACTGATCCCGCGCCGCGCCCGCTGGTACATGGGCATGTTGGTGATGTCTTCGGAATCCTCGCCGTTGCTGACCGTGACGCGCCCGGAATCCGGGCTGATCAGACCCACGATCATGTAAAACGACGTGGTCTTGCCAGCGCCGTTTGGCCCCAGCAGTCCGACCACCTCGCCTTGTTTGACCCATAGCGAGACGTTGTCTACTACCTTGCGTCCCCGGTAGCTCTTGGTAATTTCGGCGGTTTTAAGCGTGCGCATGCGAATCTAATTTTTCTTTCGATGCAGCAGGCTCTTGGCGGGAACTCCATTCACCAGCAGCCGATCGTCGCTGGAGAACCAGACTAGCTTATCGCCTTGAGTCGTGCCTTTGACACTATCCACGAACTGCGGTTTTCCTCCCTCTAGAATAACTTTGTCTTGATCCGGATAGTATTCGGCGTGCTCGGCCTTGCCGTTGCGGGTGCGCGCGGGCACGATTTCCACCACCTCCACCGCTCCGTCGGCGAAGGCGTGATCGAGCGAGGAATCGTTGCTGTCGTTGCGCAGGAACGCTCGGATCTCGCGTGCCTTAACTCTCATATCGGTACGCTCCAGCGTAACGCCGCCTTTGTAATGCGCGATGCGTCGATTGTCGTCGTAATCAAGCTCCGGGGCCCTCACTACAGTAAACACGCGAGTGGCCGGACTGGTTGCGGCGGGAAAAGTTGCGGAGTGACCGCTTGCACTCTGCGCGGCCACGGCGCCGGCGGGTGCGGCCTTAGCGGGCGGGTCCCCTTTCCCGGTCTTCTTCGAATCCGGATCGTCCTTAGCTTTGTCCAGCAATTGACTGACTACGTGACCGCGCGCCTTGAGCAGGCTGTTCTCTCGATCGATCTCCACCACGTCCGCTTGCAGACGGTTCGCAGCCTGCCACAACACCGCGTGGCCTTCATACCGGATATGAAGATTATTGTCGGTCGAGACCATTTTGGCCGCGCGCGCATGCAGCGGGTCATCTTCAGACAGCATTCCCCCGCCCTGAGAATCTTTGTTGTTGCTCTTATCCGGCAAGCGCGTGGAACTGACATTGCCTTCCGCGCTGAAATCGCCCGACATCTGGTCCATCACGATCTTATCGGCATCGGCCGAGCCTGTCGCATCCCAGACGCGTGCCGAACCGGTCAGATCGATGCGGTTGTTGGCCTGATCGAGCGCCGCACGGTCGGCCTTGGCATGGCGCTCGCCCTCCTGGTAGCGGAAATTGCCTTGCTGCTCCAGCTTCGCAATCTGCGACGAATTGGGTTGAAACGTGGCCTGCAGGTTATTGCTCCAAGTCAATTCCGGCGCCGGCGCTGCCTTGGCATCCTTCTCCTTGGGCTTTTCGGTGCGCGTCGTCACGGCGTTGGAACGGAACGACTGGATCTGGTTCTTCGGTCCGTAAGCGATCGCAATGCGCTGCCCATTCATCCAGCGATGCGGCTGTTCCGGCTTGTTGGGGACAAACTCGATGGCCGCCGGCGAGTCCGTCTCCACTGCTTCCAAATCCTGCCCGCCCGGCCGCATCTTAGCCCGTATCACGTCGCTGGTGAGAATGCGCGTATCGGACGGGTCCACGCCCGGCTTGATGATCGGCTTCGATTCCATGACGCCGTGTCCTGAAACCAGTGCATTCTGAAGCAGGCTGTCGTTACCCGACGTATCGAAATCCATCACCACCCGGTCGCCCGTCAGCGTGGTGCTGGTGGTATCGGCCGTGTTCACCAGCTTCGCCTGGTCCGTTCCGGTGATCTTCTGGATCTGATTGTTGTCGTTGAACTCGAGCGAGAGCTGATTGGCGCTGTAATCCAGAGTCCGCGCAGGCCTTTTATCGGTTCCGTGCGCTTGGATCGTGTCAACTTGCTTCAGCGCTCCGGAGTCCAGCGTCACTTCAGCGGGCCCGGCTTCCAGAGTCAACGTGTCGCGAGTCAACTTGGACCAGGGAGACAGAAAAACCTTGTGGTCGCGTTCCTTGTAATCGAGATCCCCGCTTTCCACCTTCATCGGCACGGTATTAGGATCGGTTCCGCGCCAAATCAGTTCCACCTGGCTGTGCATTCTCAGCTCGCGCGAATCGGGATCGTATTCGGCTCCCACCGCCTTGCCATCGCCGCGATCGAACTGAAAGGTGGCCAGCCGGTCCGTGGTCGTTTTACCGGTCTTGCTCTCCACTCGCACGCCCGATGACTTGATCGACATCAGCTTGCCGCTAGGCGGCTCGTTCGGCTTCACGCCCAGCGTGATACTGACGTCGCCATCGGAGTAAAGTGTTCCCTGCGCGATGTCGAAATCCGCCTTGGCGCACGTCACGTGATCGTATTCGTCGCTGTCCTTCTTATAGATGTCCAGCTGTACTCCGGTCAGTTGATCCTTGCCGTCCACCTCGATAACATCGGCGGCCGATACCTTGATGACGGTGTTCTGATTGGAAGTATGCGTGTAGGTCCAGCCGTGATAGCTGGCCTCAGTCCCGGGAGCCAGGGCCTTGGGCTTCGCGGGAGCGTCGCGATACTGCTGCTTCAGCCGCGCGTAATAGGTGGTCCCAACTCCCGCCACAACCAGCACGATGGCCAAAAGAAAGAGAGGCCAGGTATGACGCATCGACATTCCCAGGATAGCGAGATTCGCGGAAGGAAGCAGCCTGGTAATCCTGGTAATGTCTGAAATGTGCGTTGACACGTGATAAGATCACGACATGGATCTTGAAGACTCCGGCTTTGTGCTCTGTCCAAACTCCGACTGCCGTTCGCCCAAGGTCCAACTTAAGGAGACGGGCGATGGATGGGCCGCTTATCACTGCGAGACCTGTGGGCAGGGGTTCAACGGCAGCGTGCTTCCCGATGGCTCATTCCAGCCCGAAGGGATCTATCGATAGCTGCGCGTCGGCGGCTCCTCTCTATACCGGGTCCGCCATTTTCAGTTATTTGCAGTAAGTCGTAGTATTTTGTAGGGCGCTATTCTCGCCGTTCGATATGATGCCATGAGGAAACCTCTCAAGCCCGAGAATTGCCCTCACCATAGCTTATGGAAAGAGACAATGTCCGGTGGAAGTACTGGAGATTATGTATGCCGCATTTGCGGCGATTCCGGCTATGGCAGGGATTGGGCCAAAGCACACCGCCGGGCCCTGGCCGCACGAGATCCGGGAGCACTCGGGTACCGCGCCAGCATTGGCGACCTTCGGCTGGAGATTCTGCCCGTAGGTGAAGGCGAGTGGGAATATTCCGTGTCGAACGCGAAAACTCACCAGGCTACTCCACCCTTCAGCGGGCCATCTGTCGAGACGTGTAAGACCATGGCCGTGCGAATGGCTGCAGAAAAGTATCCAAGTCAGGCCGGTCAAGACTGGAGCCACTTGACCTGGAAACCAATAGAACCGTGACAATCAATCGCCTCGTTTGCGGGACGGCCTTCCGCGCCGCAGCCACTCCGACTGCAGTGTTCCAATCCTAGCCTCCTCGCGGTCTTGCCGCCGCCTTTGCTTCCATGCACCGCAGCGGCGTTCATGCGGGAGCGCCTTAGCAAGTCGTCAGCTACAGCGATGGCAGCACGAAGGCTCTCGCGACACACTGCGGAACGCTTCTGAGGCAGCGGCGGTGAGATGTCAAGAATCAGGTCCGCTTCCAGATTCAAATCCGCAGCGCTCCGAGTGAGCTTCCGTCAGTTACCATAGTTCAAATCGTGCGGCCCGTGGCGCTCGCACCCTCAATCCGTGATCCGGACCAAGAGCGTAAACCCGTGCGGTCTCGCTTGTTGATGCCATAGTTAACCCATTCAGCAACAAGCTGTTACAGATCGCTATTGTCACTCTTCCTCCGACTCTGCTAATATATTCAGCGGCGAGCGCATTCTCGCTTCGCCACGCCAACCTAAATAAAACTGAAGGAGGACCAATTCATGAATATTCGACCGCTCTACGACCGCATCGTTGTCAAACGGATCGAAGAACAAGAAACCAAGATCGGAGGTCTGTTCATTCCGGACTCCGCCAAGGAAAAGCCCCAGCAAGGCGAAGTGGTAGCTGTCGGAAAGGGCAAGCGCCTGGAAGACGGCAAAGTAGTGCCGCTGGATGTGAAAGCAGGCGACCGCATCCTGTTCGGTAAGTACTCGGGCAGCGAGATCACCATCGACGGCCAGGAGCTGATGATCATGCGCGAGGACGAGATTCTCGGAGTTCTGGAAGGTCAGGCCCAGAAAGCCAAGCAGGTTGCCTAAGTCCAAAGAGGAGAAAAATTATGCCAGCAAAACAGATTGTTTATAGCGAGAATTCCCGTCAGGCGATTCTGCGCGGCGTCAACCAGTTGGCTGACGCTGTAAAGGTCACGCTTGGCCCCCGTGGGCGCAATGTCGTTCTGGAGAAAAAATTCGGCGGCCCCACCATTACCAAGGACGGCGTCACTGTCGCCAAAGAAGTCGAACTGAAGGACCCGCTCGAGAACATGGGCGCGCAGATGGTGCGCGAGGTTGCTTCCAAGACCTCCGACACCGCCGGCGACGGCACCACCACCGCCACCATTCTGGCCCAGGCCATCTTCCGCGAAGGCGTGAAGGCCGTGGCCGCGGGCGCGAATCCCATGGCGCTCAAGCGCGGAGTCGAGAAGGCCGTCGAGCTGATCGTCGAGGATGTCAAGAAGCTTTCTAAGCCGGTTTCCGGCGACATGATCGCGCAGGTGGGAACCATTTCCGCCAACGGCGACACCACCATCGGCAACATCATCGCCGAAGCGATGAAGAAGGTCGGCAAGGACGGCGTCATCACTGTTGAGGAATCCAAGACCATGGTGACCGAGCTGCAAACCGTGGATGGAATGCAGTTCGACCGCGGCTACCTGTCGCCCTACTTCATCAGCGATCCCGATCGCATGGAATGCGTGCTCGAAGACCCCTACATTTTGATCCACGAGAAAAAGATCAGCAACATGAAGGACCTGTTGCCGCTGCTCGAGCAGATCGCACGCGCCGGCAAGCCGCTGCTGGTCATCGCCGAGGAAGTGGAAGGCGAAGCGCTGGCCACTCTCGTAGTCAACAAACTGCGCGGCACGCTCAATGCCTGCGCGGTGAAGGCCCCCGGCTTCGGCGATCGCCGCAAAGCGATGCTCGAAGACATCGGCATCCTGACCGGCGGCAAGGCCATCATGGAAGAAACCGGCATTAAGCTGGAAGGCGTCCGCCTGGACGACCTCGGCCGCGCCAAGCGCGTCACTGTGGACAAGGACAACACCACCATCGTGGACGGCGCCGGTACGCAGAAGACCATCGAGGGTCGCATTAAGCAGTTGCGCGCCCAGATCGAAGAGACCACCAGCGACTATGATCGCGAGAAGCTGCAAGAGCGGCTGGCGAAATTGGCCGGCGGCGTGGCAGTGATCAAGGTCGGCGCAGCCACCGAGACCGAGATGAAGGAAAAGAAGGCTCGGGTCGAAGACGCGCTGCATGCCACTCGCGCAGCCGTTGAAGAAGGGATCGTTCCGGGCGGCGGCGTGGCACTGCTGCGCGCCGTGAAAGCTCTGGACAACATCAAGATTCCTGGCGATGAGCAGATCGGCGTGGACATCGTGCGCCGTTCGGCCGAAGAGCCGGTGCGCCAGATCGTCGGCAACGCCGGATTCGAAGGCGCCATCGTGATCGAGAAGATCCGCGCCTCCACCGATCCCAACTTCGGCTTCAATGCTGCCACCGCGCAGTATGAGGACCTGGTGAAGTCGGGCGTGATCGATCCGACCAAGGTGACCCGCTCGGCTCTGCAAAACGCCTCGTCCATCGCGGCGTTGATGCTGACCACCGAAGCCATGATCGCCGAAATCCCGGAAAAGAAGTCTGCCCCGGCCCCCGGCGGTCCGCACGGCCCCGACATGGACTACTAGCCACTGCGTGGCGGCCATGGCGCCTCCGGCGCTGTGGCGCTCCGTCTTCGAGAGAAGTGAAAGCCCGCCCTTCGGGGCGGGTTTTTTTATTCCTGTCCAGCCTCATTTCTTGGGCGGGCCCTGGTCTCCCGCCTTGTAGCGGGCATGGCAAGCAGCACAGGCTTGGTTCACCTCCTCGAGCTGCTTTGTGAACCCCGCAGTATCATTGGCCGCAGCCAGCTCAGCCAGCCGGGCTGTCGTGGTCGCATAAAAGGCCGCGGCCCGATCGAAGTTGGCGCGGTCTCGCCAGATTATGGGGAGCGCCTGCGTACTCGCGGACGTCTCACCCACGCCAGTGCCCGCTGGAAACATTCGCGGCAGCGCCTTGGCCCATTTTGCAAGCGCGGCCGCCGGATAGCCTTGACTCTTGGCCTCCCGCCCCGCTTTCATGGCATCGCCCATCGACCGGAACGTGATCGAGGACATATCCAGGCTCGCCTGCCGCGCGGCGATGGCATCCGGGCCCGATACCCCGAGCGTATTCTCCTGCGGTGAGCCGGCCGCCGCCAGGCCGATCAATGCCCCACATAACACCATCGAATTTTTCAACATCGCGCGCCTCCCAGGATGCGGGCTCTCTGGCCTGCTCCATCGAAGCTCAATTCTAATCCGATCCGGGCGGGCTCGCCGGCGACTTTGCATTTCTTGACGTAGACGCATGAACAGCACGTGGAGGTGAGTGGAAGTATACTGGGGTCGATATGCGAGCCCGATCCCTGTTCGTGCTCTGTATCGCTGCCGGGTTGCAGGCTCAGCCGAACCCTGCCGACCTGCTGCGATTGACGCAAATCAAGATCTCGGATTCCCTGGACCGGACTCTGAGATACATGTGCACGCAGACCGTTGACCGCGCCCGGTATGAGCCCGACTCGAGCTCCAGCCATTCCGCTTGTGACACCGGCCCCGAGCGGGCACCCGTCCATTTGACTACCTCGGACCGCCTGCGCGTCGACGTAGCCATGGGATCGACCAAAGAAATGTACTATGGGTGGGCGAGAGCCAGTTCGAAGACCGCCAATTGACCGACATGGTTCAGGAGGGAGCCATCTCCACCGGAAACTTCGCAGCGTTTCTTGCGATGATTTTTCGATCCGACGATGCGAGCTTCACCTATGACGGAGACAGTAGCGGCCATGGCCGGACGCTTGCCGAATTCAGTTTTCAAGTCTCATACTCAAAAAGCCACTACCGCTTTGGCACGCAGGGAGACACGCGGGCCACCGCCTACAGCGGAACTTTCCTGGTGGATGCAAATACCGGCGAGCTGCTGCGGCTGGTGGTTCGCACCAGCCTTCTGCCCGCGGAAACTGGGGCGTGCTATGCCGACACCACTATGGATTACGCTCTCGTACGTCTCGACGATCTCGGCGCTCTCCTTCTTCCTACCGATTCGCGTTTACAAATCGACAATGTTGACGGATCCGAATCGGTGAACCATACCGTTTTTTCCGCCTGCCACAGGTTTCTTGGCGAATCGACCATCAGCTTCGATTCTCCCCCGGACGGCGGTGCTCCCGTTCCTCACCGGCCCTCGCGCACTATCGCCATTCCGCAAGGGCTTTCTTTCCGCATCGCGTTGACACAAGCGATGGACACCGCAACCGCGGCCGCGGGCGATCCGATCACAGCAAAACTGACGACGCCCATCCGGGACCGTTCCAAGGTTCTGGTTCCGGCTGGCGCCGCTGTCGCCGCCCGCATCGTCCGCATGCGCCAGTTTTATGGGCTGAATCCCTCTGTTGCGATCAATATCAAACTGGAGACCGTCGAGGTTGCAGGCCAGTTCGTGCCGCTCAGCGCCATTCCAGATATCGAAGGCCACTTCCAAAAGCCGACGAAAGGAACTCTGCAACGCCCCCTGCAACTGGGCACTCTGAGCAGCTTGGAAGATCGATCCGCTGCTTTCGTATTTCCAGAAGTCTCTCTGCCTTACCTGATCCGAAGCGGCCTGGAATCGAGGTGGGTGACGGCCAACCCAGCCGACGATTCTCCTGCGACCGCAAAATAGCTGATTAGATCTGCGATCGGGTTGACAGGCCTTCGTTCTGGTGATACCTTGTTATCCAAGGATTGTTAAACAAGGCAGTGGAGATCGATCGCCAATTCTTAAAGGGAAGCATTAGCTTACTGCTGCTTAATCTGTTGTCGCGCGGCGAAATGTACGGCTACGAAATTCTTCAGGAAGCCTCGCGCCGCAGTGCCAATGCGTTCGAGTTCAAGGAAGGCACGCTTTACCCTGCGCTGCACCAACTGGAGAAAAAGGGGCAGATCAAGTCCGAATGGCGTACGGCCGAAAACGGCCGGGAACGCAAGTATTACTCGCTGACTGCCAAGGGAAAAAAAACCGCCAGGGATTATGAAAAGCAATGGCAGCATCTGACCGGTGCGATCGCGGCAGTGCTGGAGAGCAAGTAGATGGACCGGGCGATTGAACTGATCGACGGCATCGTCAACTCCTCGCACATCCCCTCGCCCAGACGGCGGGCTGAGGTTGAACGCGAGCTTCGCTCTCATGTCGAGGATTTCGTTGTCGCGGCGCGCGAGGCCGGCCGCGGCCAGGAGGAGATCGAGAAACTGTTGCTGGCTAACTTTGGCGATCCCGGCCAGATCGCCCAGGGCTTTGCCTGGGTCTACCGGCACGAACGGCGAACGCTGCGGGCCTTCGCATATGCGCTTTCCACGGTGCTTTTGGCGGGCGGTCTTTTAGCCGCGATCCTGGCAATGCAGGCTGGACTGGCGTTGGGCTTTGGCACATCCATCATGCGCGTCCTCGCAAGCCGCCATACGGTGATTGAAGCTCTCGATATTTTGGCGTCCGTGGCTGTATATCTGGGCGTGACTTCGCTTGAGAACCTTTTCGAAAACCATCGCTTTCCGAAAGCGGCACTTCTGCTCACCGCGATCCTCACTGTCCTCATCCTGTCGTGCGCCGCGGCGGGCTGGCACGCCAGCTTTCTTCTTTTTGGGCTCATCAACGGAGTCTTCTCCCGGGCCATTCAGCTATTTGTCGCGCCGAAGCTCGCGCGTGCCGGGATCGTCGTGGTTTGTTTTTCCATCGCCGGTCTTGTTTCGGCTCTGCTGCGGTCGCCGGTTTCACACATTGACCCGGTTGCAACTTGCGCCAGTTGGTTAGCCATGGGGGCTGGCTACCAACTCATGACCCACCTCGCCGCGCGTGTCGATCGAGCGCTCTTCAACGGCCTCCAGCGGATGCCAGCGATTTACTGAAGGGAGTTCTCATGCGAACGATTACCATTCTGCTTGCCGCCTGCCTGCTGTTCGCGCTGGCGCCGCTGAGCGTCGCCCATTTCAGGCTGCTCGAGCCCGCGTCCTGGCTGGTGGAATCCGATCTTGGCGATCCGCAGTGGTCGGCTCCCTGCGGCGGTACGCTGACCGACCCCGGCAAACCGACCAGCGCCATTACGAAAATCCAGGGCGGCGACAAGCTGCACATCCGAATCCGGGAAATGGCTTTCCATCCTGGCTTCTATCGTGTGGCGTTGGCCGTGAATTCGCGCGCCGAGCTGCCGCCCGATCCCGAAGCCATAAGCGAGCCTGGGCCCGATGGCCGTCAACGGTCCGTCTCGGGAGCCATCCACTATCCGCCGTCACCGCCTGTTCTTGCCGACGGCTTGTTCATGCACGTCGCGCCTTTCGATAAGGAACAGGAAACCGATGTCCAGATTCCCAACATCAACTGCGAGAAATGCACCTTGCAGGTAATCGAGTTTATGGGTGCCCATGGGTTTAATAAAGACGGCGGCTACACCTATCACCATTGCGCCGACCTGCGGATCAGCGCCAACCCGAGCAAGCCGATCGACACCA
>DATJWJ010000234.1:0-4929 GCA_035501355.1 Bryobacteraceae bacterium
GAAGTGGGCGCCACTGTCGGCCTGGCCTGGACCGAAGTGGGTGGCTCTATCCTCACCACCGAAGCAGCGGTAATGGAAGGCAAGGGCAAGCTGCAAACCACCGGCAAGCTCGGCGACGTCATGCAGGAGTCGGCTCACGCTGCCATGAGTTATGTGCGGTCGAGAGCCCAACTGCTGGGGCTGACGCGCGACTTCTATCGCAACCTGGATATCCACGTGCACGTGCCGGAGGGCGCCATCCCCAAGGACGGGCCTTCGGCAGGCATCACCATAGCAACTAGTATTTGTTCCGCATTGACCAATATTCCGGTTCGGTGTAATATTGCGATGACTGGTGAAATTACGGTCCGCGGCCGCGTCCTTCCGATCGGGGGATTGAAGGAAAAGCTGCTGGCAGCGCACCGGCAGGGGATCTACGAGGTCATCCTTCCAAAGGATAATGAGAAAGACCTCCCTGACATCCCGGAGAATATCCGAAAGGAAATGAAGCTCCATTTCGTCACATCCATGGACGAGGTGTTGAAGCTGGCTCTGGAACGGGAGATCGTGGCCCTCCCCTTGGCGGTGACGACACCGCCCGTGGAGTTGGTGCGAGAATCGAGAGAAGAACGGATTTCTCAGTAGCGCCGAAGCGGCCTGTAGGAGTTGCAGCTCCGGTGGCCAGCCCGGTCGCTTGAGGCCCGCGTTTTCAGGGTCGCATGAACGCTGAGTTTGTGACCAGTGCAGCACGGCCGGACCAGTTTCCGGTCGAAACTCTCCCGGAGATCGCCTTTCTGGGGAGGAGCAACGTGGGCAAATCGAGTTTGCTCAATTGCCTCATTGGGCAAAGAGGGTTAGCGTTTACCAGCGCGAAACCCGGCTGTACGCAGTTGATTAATTTTTACCGGGTCGGCGGACAATTCCACTTCGTCGATCTGCCGGGATACGGATTCGCCCGCGTTCCGGAGAAAGTTGCATCCCAGTGGAAGCGGCTTATCGAACAATACCTTTTACATCGAAGGTCGCTGGAGCTTTGCTTCCTGATTCTCGACGCGCGTCGGGGCTGGATGGATACGGACCTGGAACTCAAGGACTGGTTGGAGTTCCATAACCGGCGATACATCGTGATCGCCACTAAGACAGACAAGCTGAAAAGTCAAAAAGAACAACGGCAGGCCGCGGAGATCCAAGGTCAAACTTCGGACAGCGCGCCCTTGCCGTTCTCGGCAGTCCAATGCCGGGGAGTGAGGGAAATTTGGCAAGCGATATCGACAATCAAGACCCAGCAGCAGTAGCTGCTCCCACCACGGAAGAACAATCCGAAACCAAGACGCCCACCAAGGAAAACGGCAAAGCCGCGGAGTCCAAAGCCGCGCCGGACGAACCTAAGGCGGCGGAATCCCAGCCCGCCGGCGAGCCCGAGTCCAAGCCGCAAGAAGGCGCCGCACCGCAACCCGGCCATCGCAGACGCCACGGCGGCGTGCCTGGTCAAAATCAGAAGAATGGCACCCTCGATCTTGTGGAGCTCAAGGACATGAGCATCCAGAAGCTCAACCAGATCGCCAAGGACCTGGGCGTCACCGGCACCGCGGGCCTGCGCAAACAGGAGCTGATCTTCAAGATCCTCCAGACCCAGGCCGAAAAAAGCGGCCTGATCTTTTCCGAAGGCGTGCTGGAATGCCTGCCGGACGGCTTCGGATTCCTGCGCGCGCCCGAGTACAATTATCTGCCCGGCCCCGACGACGTATACGTCTCTCCGTCGCAGATCCGCCGCTTCGATCTGCGCACCGGCGACACCATTTCGGGACAGATTCGCCCGCCTAAGGAGGGCGAGCGCTACTTTGCCCTGATCAAAGTCGACGCCATCAACTTCGAGCCGCCCGAGGAAGCCCGCAACAAGATCTTTTTCGACAACCTCACGCCGCTCTATCCGCACGAGCGGTTCAAGCTGGAAACCACCAAGGACAACTACTCGGGCCGGGTGATGGATCTGCTCACGCCCATCGGCAAGGGACAGCGCGGGTTGATCGTGGCGGCGCCGCGCACCGGCAAAACCATGCTGCTGCAATCCATTGCCAATTCCATCACCGCCAATCATCCTGAAGTCACCCTCATCGTGCTGCTGATCGACGAGCGCCCCGAGGAAGTTACAGACATGCAGCGCTCGGTCAAAGGCGAAGTGATCAGCTCCACCTTCGATGAGCCGGCTTCGCGCCACGTCCAGGTGGCGGAAATGGTAATCGAAAAGGCCAAGCGCCTGGTGGAACATAAACGCGACGTGGTGATTCTGCTGGATTCGATCACGCGCCTGGCGCGCGCCTACAATACCGTGGTTCCGCCTTCGGGCAAGGTTCTCTCCGGCGGCGTGGACTCCAACGCTCTCCAGCGGCCTAAGCGATTCTTCGGCGCGGCGCGCAACATCGAGGAGGGCGGCTCGCTGACCATCGTCGCTTCCGCTTTGATCGACACCGGCAGCCGCATGGACGACGTGATCTTTGAAGAATTCAAAGGCACCGGCAACATGGAAATCCATCTGGATCGAAAACTGATGGACAAGCGCGTCTTCCCGGCCATCGACATCACCAAGAGTGGCACGCGCAAAGAAGAGCTGCTGCTTCCGAAGGAAGAGTTCAACCGGGTTATCGTCTTACGCCGCGTTCTCAACCCTCTGTCCCCGAGCGAGAGCATGGAACTGCTTTTGGACAAGCTGGGCAAAACGCGCTCCAACGGCGAATTCCTGGCTTCCATGAGCGCGTAGCACGGCCCAAGTCTCATGGGCAAAATTCGAGTCCTCTCCGATACCGTCGCGAACAAAATCGCGGCCGGCGAGGTCGTGGAACGTCCCGCTTCCGTAGTAAAAGAGCTGCTTGAAAACTCCCTCGACGCGGGCGCAACCGACCTGCGCATGGAGGTCGAAAGCGGAGGCCGCCACCTCATCCGCATCGCCGACAACGGCTGCGGCATGCTGCGCGACGATGCCTTGCTGGCTTTCGAACGGCACGCCACCAGCAAGCTGAGCGACGTCAAAGACCTGACTGCCATCGCGACGCTCGGTTTTCGCGGCGAAGCTCTGCCCTCGATCGCCAGCGTCTCGCGCCTGTTGCTCGAGACTCGAGCCGCCGAAGAAACTACCGGCGCATCGGTCGAGATAGCAGGCGGCAAGCTGCTGCGCTGCGATGAGCACCCCGGCCCTCCCGGAACCACCATTACGGTTCGCGACCTTTTTTACAACGTCCCGGCGAGAAAGAAATTCTTGCGGTCCGACCAGACCGAACTCGCCCACATCGCTTCGCTGGCCACCCACTACAGCCTGGCCCATCCGCAAAAATCATTCCTGTTGCGGCATGGTTCGAGCGAATTGCTGGACGTCACTCCCGTTCCGACTCTGCGCGAGCGCGTTTACCAGGTGTTCGGCGCACAAACGCTGGAAGAGTTGATCGACCTGGATGTGGTCGAGCGCGACCTCGACGTGGTGGAGGCCGACGAGCGCACTGAACGGGTCTTCGCACTGCGCGGTTTTGTTTCCGGGCCGCAGGTTCAGAAGCTGAATCGTAATTCGATCTTCCTGTTCGTGAATGGCCGTCTGATTCGGGACCGGCTGCTGCTGCACGCGCTTTCCTCGGCCTATCACAACTTGATGCCGCCGGCCTGCTATCCCTTCGCGCTGCTGTTCCTGGATTGCGATTGCGAGGAAGTGGACGTCAACGTTCATCCCTCTAAAACCGAAGTGCGTTTTCGCCACGGCAGCTTCGTGCACGACTTCTTGCGCGACACCATTCGAGAACGGCTGATCGCGGCGCGCCCGGTCTCGAGCATTCCGGTTTCAACGGCGCCGCAGGCCGCAGCGGACTTGCCGTTCTCCGATTTCACCCAGCGTATCGAGAATCAGCGGTTCGAACCTGTGCCCGATATCGCGGCCGGGCCGGAGCGGCCGGAAGATCTGCCGGTATTCACGTTGCGTGGGGCCGCCGCGCCAGAGCCGCGGTTCGATTTCAACGAAACGCCGCCGGCGTTCTCGCCGCATGTCCCGGATACACATGGCCCGCTCCCTGCCGTGGAAGCCACCCAGAGCCTGGCTGCCCTTTCCGATCTCCGCCCGCTCGGCCAGATTCACGAGAGCTTCATCGTCGCCGCCGGCCGCGACGGGCTGTGGATCATCGACCAGCACGTCGCCCACGAGCGCATTCTGTTCGAGAAGGTTTTGCGGCAACAAGCCGAAGGCCGCGTCGAAGGCCAGCATCTGCTGATGCCCATTCTGGTGGAGCTGAGCGCCGCCCAGCAGATCGAGTACGCGCGCATCGCAGACGAACTGGAGCGCTCGGGTTTCGAATCCGAGCTGTTCGGCCCGCGCACCATCGCCGTCAAAGCGGCGCCCGCCGGCGTGAGCCCCGCGGAGATCGAAAAGCTGGTCTTCGAAATTTTGGAGATCGCTGAAGGCGAGATGCGCAAAGCGTCGATTGGCGATCTGCGCCGGGCGATGGCCGCGAGCATTGCCTGCCGCGCGGCGATCAAAATCAACATGCGTCTCGACCAGCACAAGATGGAGTGGCTTCTGGCCCAGCTCGCAGCCACTCAGTGTCCGATGAGCTGCCCGCATGGACGTCCTATCGCGCTGCGTTACTCCACCCGTGACATCCTGAAAAGCTTCCATCGCATATGAGCTGATTTTCATCAAACCATCGGGGCGCTCATGAAAATTTTTGTTGCAGGCGGAACCGGTGTTCTGGGGAGAGCTACTTTGAGAGCATTAGCCAGCACCAGCCATGATATTTGTTCTACTGCGCGTGGAAGCGAGCGTGCGACGCTAGTAACCAGTCTCGGCGCCAAGCCGGTTGCCGTCGATCTTTTTGATTTGAAGTCCGTCCGCAAGGCGATCGCGGGCTCGGATGCGGTGTTGCGGCTGACCACAAGAATCCCGAGCTTGATGAAGATGCGTGATTCTAAGGCGTG
>DATJWJ010000235.1:0-27486 GCA_035501355.1 Bryobacteraceae bacterium
CTTCGCCCTTGGACGGCAGTAGCGAACTTCGTCGCCCTTGTTTCGATCGACGTAATTTAATGTGTCCGTCGGGCTCTTGTTGCGTTCAAGAGCCGCATAACATTTGGAATCCACCAGCAATCCGGACCAGCTCCCGGCGAAGCTCGGCGCGGAAGCTAAATAAAAGAGGGCGGCGAGACGCGCCGTCAGCAACATGGTTCCCTCCTGGTGAGTTGGATTCCGCCACGCGCGGCCAAGTTTCACTCGGCACCTCCCAGCCCTTTTTGTATTAGTGTAGTTCTTGCTGGGTATTCAAGGAAGGATGCCAGAGCCCGAGACTCGAGCCGTAGCCCAAAACCTGGTGGAAGCATTGCGATTCTTCGGGCGGGCTCGCCAGGACGCCGAGATCCGCGATCTGGCGGGCGTAACGCTGATCTTCTGCGGGTTGAACTACGCGGCCTTCAACGCGGCATTGCTGACACAGCCCATTGAGAGCGACGCCGAACTGACGCGCCTGATCCAGATTTCGGCGGCGCAGTTCGAATCCAAACGGCTGCGCTGGACCTACTGGTTGTGTGACGGCTTTCTGGGCGGTCCCCTAAGCCGGCAAGCTCCCCATATCTTCAGCCGGCACGGCTTGCGCCAGCTCACCAGAGCGCCGGGAATGTACACGGAGCGGTTGCTCGCACCACAACGGGAGTTGCCCACGCTTCAGGTGCGCGCTGTCTCGGACCACGCCACGCGCACCACCTTCGCCCAGATCATGTCCATCGCTTTCGATATTCCGCTTTCGGTCAGCTCGGCCGTGTACGGCTCCGAGTGCGGATGGACCAGCGGTTTCCAAGGCTTCATCGGATATGCCAATGGGAAGGCGGTGACGACGGCAGCCACTATGATCACCGGCGACGTAATCGGCCTGTACTCGGTGGCCACGCTGCCGCAGTATCGCCGGCTGGGATTTGCCGAGGCCATCATGCGGGAAGTGATCGAACAGGCGCGCGCCCGTGACGGAGTTGAGCGCACCGTTCTGCAATCCACGCCCTCGGGCCTTTCGCTCTACGAACAGATGGGCTACCGCACCGTGACCAATTTCGACGTGTACATCGCCGATTAGAAATCGCGCAGCGCGCCGGTGGCGATCCAGGCCGCGGTTCTCTCGATGTCAGAGCCCAGCGAGCGGTCAGCCGTCCAAGCCGGGCTCACGTTGCGAAGCGAGGCGCGCACTCGCTCGATAGCGGCGCTCGAGCGCAAGGGGCTCAGACAATCCAGCGCGCGAGCCGCCGTGAGCAGCTCGATGGCCAGCACCCGGCGCGTGTTCCGCACCACTTGCTTCAGCTTCAGCGCGGACGTCATGCCCATGCTGACGAAGTCTTCCTTGTTGCCGCTGGTCGTGATGGAGCCGGTGGAAGCCGGATGCGCCAGCACCCGATTCTCGGCCACCAGCGCCGCCGCGGTCACTTGGAGCATCATGAATCCGGACTCCAAGCCGGCATGATTGGTGAGGAACGGCGGCAGCTCCTCGTTGAGCGCCGGGTTCACCAGCCGGTCGATGCGGCGCTCGGAAATTCCGGCCAGCACCGTGAGCGCCACCGCCAGGAAGTCGAGCGGCAAGGCCAGTGGCTCGCCGTGGAAGTTGCCGCCGGAGAAGATCTCGTCTCCGATCACGAGCGGGTTGTCGGTGACGGCGTTGAGTTCAATCTCGAACGCGCGGCGCGCCGCCGTGAGCGCATCGCGCACCGCGCCGTGTACCTGCGGGGCGCAGCGCAGCGAATAGGCGTCCTGAACGCGGCGGCAGGCGATGTGCGATTGGCGGATCTCGCTGCCTTCGAGATACCGCGTGAGGTTGGCCGCGCTTTGGATTTGCCCGGCGAAGGGCCGGGTCTGATGGATGCGCGGGTCAAAGGCGCGCGGCGTGCCACGCAGCCCGTCCACGGTCATGGCGCAGATCAGGTCGGCGGCATCGGCCAGTTGTTCGGCCTCCAGCAATTGAAGCGAGCCCACGGCCAGCATCGCCTGCGTTCCGTTTACCAGCGAAATGCCTTCTTTGGATGCCAGGGCGATGGGTTCGATTCCAGCGCGCCGCAATGCTTCGGCGCCTGATTGCCGGTGTGCCTCTAAATCCGCCTCTCCTTCGCCCATGAGCACCAGCGCGAGGTGGGCCAGCGGCGCCAGATCTCCACTCGCGCCCACGCTGCCTTGCGAAGGAACAACTGGTGTGACACCGCGATTCAAAAGGTCGCACAAACGTTCCGCAATCACCGGCCGGATTCCGGAAAATCCCTTGGCCAGCACGTTGGCGCGAATCAGCATCATGGCGCGGACCTCGTCGCGCGCAAGTGGCGGGCCGACCCCGCAAGCGTGCGAGCGAATCACGTTGCGTTGGAGCTGCTCCAGATCCCCTTCGGAAACGCGCACGTCCGCCAGCAATCCGACGCCCGTGTTCACCGCGTAAACCGCGTAGTCGCCCGCCGCGAGCTTGTCCACCACCGCCCGCGAGCGGCGCATCGCTGCGATCGCGTCCTCGGACAGCGCCGCGGGTTCATCGTGAGCGGCAACTCGCCGGACTTCGTCCAACGTCAGATGCGAGCCGTCCAGAACGACCATCTCTCCTATCTTAGTGACTGGACCAACGCACCATCCGAACCGGCTTCACATTCACATCCAGTAGCCAGACAGTGCGATCGCGGAAGTAGCGTAAAAGCTCGGCATTCTCCTGTGGACCCATGTCACGCGCCCAGACCACTCGCGACGCATCGATGTCGGCGTCGTTGTAGATCCACTGGAAGACGTTGTCCGGATCGGTCTTGGGTTTCACCAGCACCAGATGGCGCCCGCCCATGTGGTCGAGCGTGGCCAGGATTTGCGTTTTCGCAGGATTTCCGGGCTCGACGCAGCACCATGATCCGGTGTTGACGCGCTGCGTAAACGGCAGATGAAATTGTTCCAGGCCGATGCGCGCCGCCAGAACCACCAGCAGGATTATCGGCGCGGCGACCGCGTACCGCATACCCCACGGCCGCGCGCAAAGCCGGCGAAAGCAAGCTACCGTGATTGCCAGGACGCATCCCGTGGCTGCAGCCGCATAGTGCGGCGACGAGCCCACTTCGATCAGCGTCGCGAGTAGGGTCAGCCCGGCCGCGATGAACAGAAGCCGCATTCGCCCCTTTCGCCACAGCAGCGGAAGCATTATCAAAGGAACGGACAGGGCAGGGCCGAAATAAAAGCGCCAAAGCTCCTCAGTGGTTCGCGCTCTGAACGGACCCGGATGATCGTGCACATCGCGCTCGTAGTCGTAATAGCGTTCGAGCTCCACGTGCCGGAAGTGCGGTCGAGGCGGATGAAACCACGGCAGTGTCATCGGCCAGCCATAGGTCGCCTGATTCACAGCGTAGGGCGTGCGAAATGCGTCGCCAGTGACGGCGCGATTGTAGACCAGCAGGCAGGCGAAACCGGCCGCGACCACGGCCGTGACTGGGATCGCTGTCCAAACACGCGCGCGTTTTTTCAGGATGGCTGCAGCCAGCGCCACAACCGAGGGAACCGCCACCGCCAATCCCTCGAATGGACGTGTAAAACCGATGATCACGATGCCCAACCCGAAGAGCAGGGAAGTGGTAAGGCGAGGCTTCCGCAGCAATCGCGGATAGGCACCCAGCGCCAGCGCTCCGCCCAGCGCCGCCAGGCATCCTCCGTAGTATCCGTTCACCCAATAGCTGGCGATTGAAAAGCGCAGTATCGCCAGCAGGCCCCCGAACAGCGCCCACGCCGGAGGAACCCAGGCTTGAAGCATCCAGCACAGAATCGCGCACATGGCCGCGCACAGCAGCCACACCGCGATCCAGGGATGCCCGACGAGTTTTCCCAGCGCCAGCACCGCCGCTTGTCCAGGAAAATAGTCGGAATTGTAGGTCGGCGTCTGAATGATGTGGATGCTTTCGAAATGCACCCACATAGGATGGGTGGGATTGGTGAGCCGGCCGTGCGCCAGCGTGTCCGCGGCCAGCAGATGGCTGAACTCATCGGTGATCACCGGCTGCGGCACCGGTAACACTGGCAGCAAGGCCGCGCGGACAATTAGAGCCAGCAAAAAAACAGACGCGACCGCCAGCCGGGGCCGCTGCGCCAGCCGGACGCACCGCCGCCATATACGCTCGAAAGGAAATGCCGGAAGGTACGCCCGCCTGGCCAGCAGCACCGCCGCAACCACGAGCGGCGTCTCCAGCAGATTCAAATCGAAATAAAACCCGAAGCCGACCGCGGCCACCAGGTATAGAAGAAACTCCAGCATGCTCAGCGCTGTGGATAGCAGAACGTCACCGCGCCCGGATGCGCGCGAGCTTCAGCTTGCGTCCACAACAGGCTATCGGACGGCTGCAGGCCCAGCATGAGCTGGACCGCCGCGTCGGCGACGATTCGCTGCCGCGGAAAACATTGCACATACACCGGCCCGCGCGCGCCGCGCACTACCGCCAGCAGCTGCTCGGTGGGAGCGGCGCGCTCCAGGAATTGCGAACGCTTCTTGGTCCACAGATAGATGACGTTTTGCGCGACTAACAGCGCGCATAGAGCAATCACCACGGCTCGGTGCCGGAACCAGTAGCGCTGATAAACCTGAAGCAGCGCGAATCCCACGAGAATCGCCAGGCCGACGCTAGCCAGGTGCAGTTGCCGGCTGGGAATGCGCCGCGAATAGGTAAGAAACGAATAAGGAATCAAGCTGAGGGCCGCCCAGGCGCAGGCTATCGCAAGAACCGCGCGATAGCCGGCCGGCCTCCAGATGAGAATCGCCACCAGGCTGAGCAGCCCCCAGAACCAGAACAATCGCGCGAAGTTCAGCGACCAGATCAGCCAGAACGGCGCATGCAGCGAAAAGCTGCCATCCTCAAAGCGGAAGGAATTGGAACGCCCGCTCAGAACCGATGCCACCGCGAGCGCCGCCAAAACTGCATGCGGCAAGAGCCACGGCCACGCGCCGCGAAGCTTCCGATCGAATGCCAACGGCAGCGCCAGTAGCGCAAGCAGAATCACAGCTGATTCCTTGGATAGCAGTGCCAGGCAGAATGCGGCGATCGAAACTACATACCAGGCCGCGCGTCGCCGATCCAGAAATTGGATCCAGCACAAAAACGACATCAGGCCGAAAAGCAGCAGCAGCGGTTCGGTGGATCCCGACAGCCACATCACGGCTTCCTGATGCCCCTCGAATATCGCGAAGAATCCGGCCGCCCAGAGCGATAGCGCGAAACCCAGCGGCCGCCAGATTCCCAGCAGGTACACCAGCCAGGTGTTGAGAATGTGCAGCAGGATCATACCGGCGTAATACCCGGCGGCGCGCATGCCGAAGAGCAGGTTCAGGCCGTGCATGAACAGCCAGGTGGTGGTGCGCAGACGAAATACGGCGTCCAAGGCCAACGCGTGCCAGCCCGCGACCGGCCCATAGCGCTGGGCGATCAGAATGTTGCCGTAGTCGTCTTCGATCAGCGGCTGCGAAAGCGCCGGCAGATACGCCAGCAGCACCAGCGCCGCCAGGACCAGAAAGATCCACAATGATGGCCGCGCGCTGAACGGTTCTTGCAAGTCCCATTATGATTGAAGGGAAGGGACAACCAACTATGCCATTCCCTCGCTCGCTGGCGGTGCGGCAGCATTTCCCGGACCGCGCCCTCCCCGATGTGGCGGCTGAAGTAGGGCGCCAGCTGGCCGCCTCCGGATTCGCCACGCGCCTGAAGCCGGGAGCCCGGGTGGCGCTGGGCGTCGGCAGCCGCGGCATTGCGAACCTTGCCGTCATCGTGCGCTCGGTAGTGGATTACTGGAAATCGCAAGGCTTTGAGCCATTCATTTTCCCCGCCATGGGCAGCCACGGCGCGGCCACTGCCGAAGGACAAGCGGAGGTGCTGGCTCATTTCGGGATTCATCAAGGCAGCATGGATTGCCCGGTAGTCAGCGCGCTGGATGTGGTTTCGCTCGGCAAGACGTCCGACGGCATTGAGGCTTTCATGGACCGGAACGCCTACCAAAGCGACGGCGTGATGCTAATCGGCCGCGTGAAATGGCACACCGATTTCTCAGGTGAAATCGAGAGCGGCCTGTTCAAGATGCTGGCCATCGGTCTGGGAAAATTCGCGGGCGCGCAGCGCTACCACACCTACGCCTACAAGCTGGGCCTGGAGCATGTCATCCGCAGCGTGGGCCGGCAGGTGTTGCAATCTGGAAAGATTCTGGGCGGCTTGGCGATTCTCGAAGACGCCAACCATAACACCGCGCAGTTGACCGCGCTGCCAGTGGAGGACATGGAGCGCAAAGAAGAAGAGCTGCTCAAGCTGGTGAAAAGCTGGATGGGGCGCATCCCAATTCCGCTGGATATCCTGATTCTGGACGAAATCGGCAAGAACATCAGCGGCGCCGGCATGGATACCAAGGTTGTCAATCGCAGCGTGTACGGCGAATCGAACCCCTGGCCGGAGCTGGCGCGCATCGAGCGCATCTTCCTGCGCGACTTGAGCAGCCAGACCTACGGCAATGGCGTGGGGCTCGGTATGGCGGACGTGGTGCACGACCGGTTGCTCGAAAAGATCGATTGGCAGGCAACCCAGATCAATTCGCTAACCGCCTCCACTCCCACCGCCATCCGCACTCCCATTCACTTCTCAAGCGATCGCGAGTGCCTGGAGAAAATCGCGCTCACCGTAGGCAGGATCGATCAGAACGACGTTACCTACGGCTGGTTCAGGAACTCGTTAGAGCTGGGCTTCATGAAGCTCAGCGAAAATCTACAGGCCGAGATCCGCAAGAATCCGGCATTGGAAATAGTGGGGCCAGCCGAGTCGTTTGAATTCGATGCGGCCGGAAATTTAAGTGGACTGGCGGTCCAACAACACACCGTCGGCGCAGACTAATGGCTCGAGAGTGGATAGGCGAGGAACAGCGTGGTTTGCTCGCCTACCCCTCCAGAACTTTTAGCTCTGCGATGCGGCGGCCGCCATCACACTGGAGATCTTGCTGAAGATCGTGCTGATGCTGGTGGCAACACCCGGCATAACGGCGCCAGCGGCGACAGCCACGAAGCCAGCCATCAAAGCGTACTCGATCAAGTCCTGACCGCGAGTATCCTTGAGAACCTTCAGCTTTAATACCAGATTAGTGATCCGTGTCATTTCCTTCTCCTCTCCCTCACGATGGCTTTCCCCATCGCTATTGGTAAACTATCATCCCTAGCCGGTACGATAAATCAGTACAAGCACCTAGAACGCCCTTAAAAACGCCCCTCCGAAGAGGACTTGATGCGCGTGGTAATAGTACTTTTCTCCTCACTGGGCCTATAGTTTCTTAGCATCAGGTAGCCATTTTCCGTAAGCGTCCAGATCTGCCGGCCGCGGTAATGCTCCACCAGCGCGCGGTCCGATTCGGGCGAAAGCGAACGCGCCCAAATGACGCGCGCATGCTCGATGTCGGCTTGGTTGTAGACCAACTCCTGATAGATTTCGTGCTTTGGTCCGTAAGTCACCAGCACGACATGATCGCCCGGAATGCGCTGGAGCCGGTCCATCACCGAAGCCCATTCGCCGCGGATGTGATAATCGACGGATCCGAAGAGGTAGCGATTCTCCGGCGTCAGTAGTCCCGCGAGCGTTACCACCGCGAAGATCCCTAGCACTGCCCAGGGTACAAAGGTGCGCTCCTCCGCGCTGCCTGGCCAAGCGCGGCGCGCGGCTCGGATCCCGGCCGCGGCGACAATGTAAAACAGCACCGTGGCCGGCGCCGCGTAATGCGGAAAAAGCCGCAGATTGAAGGCCGCGCCCGCGTAGAATGCCAAGGCCAGCAGCACAGCGCCACGCCCGGCACGATCTCGCCACAACGCACCAGCGCCCACCAGCAGGCACAGCGTCAGGGGCAGCCCCAGAAAGAACGCCGCCAGCCGATACAGGTCCAGGGCATGGGTCTTCAGAAGATGTTCCCGAGCCTCCTGTTTATCGTTGCGGTCGCCATGCACCCAGAAGTCTTCCAAAACCGCGTTGCTATAGGCCGGCTTGGGAGCCGCACGCAGCCGCAAGACTAAAGGCGACCACATGTCGTACTGGCGCTCGTGCTCGAGATACGGCAGCTTCCAGGCATCGCCGGTAACGCGGTAGTTATAGTAGGCCATCCATCCGGCGATGGGGATCAGCACGGCGGCCGCTGGAAGAACCAAGCTTCGGGCCAGCGCGGGTAGGCTCACGCGGCGGCGCCAGAATGCGTACGCGAGGTACAGCAAGCAGGCGAGCGCGAGCAGCATTCCTTCGTACGGCCGCGTGTTGGCCAGAATCGCCAAACCAGCCGCTAACGCCAGCGCCGCTGCCTTGCCCGGCCGTCGGACCAGGCGCGGGAGTGCACCCACCAGCAGCGCACCACCGATCGCGGTGCATGTTCCGCCCCAGTAACTTTCGCTCCAATAGCTGACGATCCCGATTTTAAGCAGCGCGATCAATGCGCCAACCAGCGCCCACGCCGGCGGCAGCCAACCCTGGAGCGCCCAACAAATCGTCGCACAGAGCACGCCGGTGGCAAGCCAGACGCCAATCCAAGGCTGGCCGGTCAGCCATTGCCCCAGCGCCATCACCAGGCCCGAGAAAGGCGGATACTTCGACGAATAAGTGGGACGAATCAGCTCCTGCAACGTCTCGAAATGCGCGGCGAACGCCGGCGTGGGATTCGCCAGACGGCCGTGCGCGAACGTGTCGGCCGCCAGCAGATAGCTGAACTCGTCCTGGATGGCAGGCTTCGGGATGGGCAGAACGGGCAATAGCAGCGCGCGGGCAGCCAGCGACATCAAGCCCACCAGCACGATCGCGCGCCATCGGTGCCCAGCCAACCGCGACAGCCGGGTTTCGACAGCCAGCAGAAAGCGGCGCACCCCTCCGGCCATCACGCCAACCGCAGGTTCTTGTAGGCGTCGATCAGCGCGAAGTTGGTACGCACTTGGGCGACGGTCTCGCCGCGCTGCTGGATGCGTCCTTCATGCACATGCCCCAGATCGGCGGCCAGCCTCAGGTAATCGACCTTCTCCGGATCGATTCCCATGATCCGGCAGCAGGTGGCGTCGACGGCCACCAGATCCCGCCCCATTATCAGCACTCCGGCCGGCTTGGGCGTGCCTTGAATCGGGCCGTTGCCTTCCATGCCGACGATTCCATCCACAATCGCGAACGTATTGCGGAACTGCCGGTTCAGCGCCACCACCGATTCGGGAATCCCGAGATAGTGCAGTTTGTTCTTCGGCCAGCCGTAGACCGAACCGGGAACCATGCCGAAGAAGTTCTTCATCGAAAGCGTCGCGCCGGCCCAATGATGCGTCTTCATCTTGGCAAGCGAGACGATCAGATCGGCGGCCAGTACCGTATTGGGGAAATAGAAGCGCGATTCGCCGGCGAAGTTCGCCACCGGCGAGACATCGTCGCGATTGAGATCGGTGAAGATGCTTTCGAACCTCGGAATGGTGGAGCGATAGCGCGCATCGTCGGCCAGGTCCAGAGTATCGCGACGGTGCCCCGGACCCTCGCCAATCTTCACTTCCGCGGCGCCCAGCTTGTGGAACACCTCCACCGCCGCGGCAATCACGGCGGCATCCGTATTGATGACCGTCGAAGAATCGAATTCCACCAGGTTGGGTTTCAGCAGGACGCGCTTACCGCGAGGATCCAGGCCGCATTGCTGGATGCCTTCGAGCATCCGGCTGACCAGATCGTCAGAATAAGAACGCGCGCGCTGGATCGAGACCGCCGAAGCACCCGCCGGGCCATCGGGCAGCTTGGGCGGCTTCTCCAACTTCATTCCAGCGTAAGTGCCGGCGACGGCGGCTCCGGAAACGGTAAGAAACAGTCTGCGGTTCACGCGCGGCCTCCGGTCCCGAGCAGCCGATAATTGCCTTCAGGATGAGCCAGCGCTTCCAGCGCCGCCAGCAGGATGTCGGACGATGCCCAGGCGTCTTCGGCCTGCGTCCCCGGATTCTGGCCGTGCAAGCGTAGCGCGATCGCGAGCCAAGCCTTAGCCAGCGACGATTTGGTTTCCGCGCGGAAGCGCCGGCCAACTTCCAGCGGCGCTGCGAGCTCCTTCGCATTTCGGCCTTGCAGGCCAACAAGCGCGAGCCCAGTGGATTCCGGATAAGACGGCAGATCGAAATTCAGCACGTTCGGATTGCCGCAGTTCCATCCGCCGTCACTGCAACGGCGAGCGAGCACGAGCTCTTCTCCTTCACGGACGCGGCGATCCAACTCGGCGCTCGGAAAATGACGCGCCGCCTTCTTTAGGGCCACCAGCGTGAGCGCAGTCGGCTCGATCCAGGAAGCGTTCCCATCGCGCCAGGGCCAGCCTTCGTGCGAAACATCCAGCTTGGTCTTGAGCAAGTTGAAGTACGAAAAAGAGCGCATGAGCAAATTGTGCTCGGCTCCCACCACGCGCAGCAGCCAACCCACTGAGCGAGCCACGTTTTCGTCGTGTACTTGGCGAATGCAGGCCAGCGTCACCAGCAGCGCAGTCACCCAGGTCCCGTCCGCGATCTCGACGCCGGGCCGGACGCTGCCATCCGCCAATTCCCAGGAACGGACCAACTGCCAGGCTCGATCGCTGGCCGCATCGGAACCAGGCGCAGCGTGCAAAGCCAGCATCGCGTAAGCCGTCGGCTCCAGCCAGGACTGCTTGCCCGGAAAATATCCCCAGCCGCCGTCTTGATTCTGAGAAGCCCGCAGAAACTCCAGACGCGAGCCGAGATACAGTCCACCCACGGAGAATTGATCGGCGGACTAGGGGCAAACCTTTAGGTTCACGATGCCTCGCGCCGCATTTGTTACGCTCAGATTTGCATATGAAAAGCTACCGTCTCACCGCGTTTAGAAACCCCCTCGAGCTGAACAGCCGCCCGCTGCCGGAACCACAGGGACGCGAGGTTTTGCTGAAAGTGGTCGCCGCGGGCATCTGTCACAGCGACATCCACATTTGGGAGGGCGGCTATAACATCGGTAACGGCAAGATGTACAGCGTGATGGACAAGGGCGGGATTGCGCTTCCACTCACGCTGGGACATGAAGTGGCGGGCGTGGCTTTGCGGGCCGGGCCGGAATCGGGACCGATCGCGCTCGACCGGCAATACCTGGTTTTTCCCTGGATCGGCTGCGGGCAATGCGCCACCTGCGCGGCCGGCGATGAACATCTGTGCAACAAATCGAGATCGCTCGGTATTTACCAGGACGGCGGCTATGCTGACCACATGCTAGTCCCCGATGCGCGCTATCTCCTGGATCTGAACGGCCTCGATCCGGTGACCACCGCACCCTATGCCTGCTCCGGCCTGACCGCGTTCAGCGCTCTGAAGAAAGCCGGCGACGTGATCTACAGCGAGCCCATCGCCGTGATCGGAGCCGGCGGTCTGGGCTTGATGTGCGTTCAATTGCTGAAGGCTGTGGGTGGCAAAGGCGCGGTAGTGGTGGACATCGACGAAGATAAGCGCAAAGCGGCCGTGGCTGCGGGCGCCATCGCCGCCGTGGATGGAAAGGCGGGCGACGCCTCCAGCCAGATCGCTCGCGCCGCCGGTGTGCGTCCCCGCGTCGTGGTGGATTTCGTGGGCAGCGAGTCCAGCGCCGCGCTGGCGTTCAGTGCCGTCGCCAAGGGCGGAAAAATCGTATTGGTCGGGCTGTTCGGAGGCGCCGCCCCGTGGTCCCTGCCGATGATTCCTCTGAAGGCCGTTACCATTCAGGGCAGCTATGTCGGCAACCTGGCCGAGCTCGCCGAGCTGTTGAATCTGGTTCGTGGCAAGCACGTCCCGCCCATCCCGATCACGCGCGCGCCGCTGGAGCAAGCCGACCAGATGCTCGGTTCGCTGAGGGAAGGCAAAGTGGTAGGGCGTGTGGTGCTCACGCCCCAGTAGGTTTATTTCGCCGCGACTCCGCGATCGACGCAACTGAAATTCGCCGCATCGTCGGTGCTGCCGCTGCCGTTGTACTTGGCCACCTGCGGATACTTGCAGAGCGGACGCGTACGCGCTACGCCGCTAGCAGGCGACATACCCTTGTACTTAGTCGCGATAATCTGTTCCGGAGCCGTGCCCTGTTCCACCCAGCGCTGGATGGCGGCGTCGACATCGTGCATCGGATCGCCGCCGGTAACGGCGCCCTGGCCGAAGCTGTTGGGTCCCGGACCGCCGCCGCAATGCTGCATGCCGGGGACCATGAAGAGCCGCACGAACGTGGAGGTGTCCTTGGCGCCCATCTTGGAAACTACGTTCTTGTAGTAGTCAACGGTGGCGAGCGGAGGGATGGCCGCATCGCTCCAGCCGTGATACATGATCAGTTTCCCGCCGCGATCCTTGAACTTTTTCAGATCCGGACTGGTGGCGTTGAGCTTGCGGGCGGTGCTGTCGTCGGCAACCTTCATATCCCGGTCGGCGTTGAAAGTATGGTAGTCCCACTTGGCGTCAGAGTACACCATGTTCCCAAAGAAGTTGGTCCCAAAGGCGTACTGCAGGCTCTTCTCACGCGCCGGACCGGTGATCCATCCGCCCCAGCCCGTCATGCCGGTCTCGCCGCCGGGCGAGTATCCAGGAAAAATCTGCTGGCCCTTAACGTCCTTCAGGCCACCATATATCTTTTCGAGCGTCGAGATCTGCGCCGCCGTCAAGCACTTGTCGGTTTCCGCGCCGGCGCACAACAGCTTGGAATAATTCGGATGACACATGGTGGGATCGTCAATGACGCCGTCCTTCACGCCGTCCAAAGCGTCGCATGCTTCCAGGTTTGACGCTTCGATCAGCGGAAGCTTGCTGGCCGGGATGTAGCTGGAGGGATCGTTGAGCAGCGCCGTCATGTCGTACAATCCCGCGCTAAGCAGGTGCGTCCAATTGTAAGCCGGTGCGCCGGCGACGATTCCATCGTAGTCGCCCGGATAGCGCTGCGCCTCCATCAGCGCCTGGCGTCCGCCGTTGGAGCAGGAGCTGAAGTAGGAACGCTTGGGCGCGTCGCCGTAGAAGTCGTGAATGATTGCCTTGGCTTTCTCGGCGGTCTCGTGAATAGCGCGATAGCCGAAGTCCGTCACTTTCTCGGGATGCCCCAGCGCCCAGGCTGCGTCAGTGGCGCCGGCATGATGGCCCGTGTCGGTGGAAGCGGTCGCGTAGCCATGCGCCACTGCGGCCCCCATCGGCCCGTAGCCGATCGCTCCGGCGTAGCCGCCGTTGCCGATTCCTTCGAATTTGCCGTTCCAGCCGGAACTGGGCATCCAGACTTCGAACTCGATGTCGGAGTCAGCCGACGGCTTGATGGTTCCCGCCACTCGGCAGAATGCCGGCAGGTTCGAAATGGCCGGGTTGCCGGGCGGAGTGAACGAGCCGGCCGGCACGGCTTCAGCGGTCTTGATAGTCGTGTTGGGTAGAGTCAGCTTGGCCAGCGCATCGCAACTGGCCGGGGCGGCCTCCATCGCAAAAGCGCCCAGGCCGAGCAAAGTGACCATGGCAACGTGGCGAGTCAGATTCGTCATTCCTACATTATGCCCGAGATGCCGGTGCTGCACTTTTGGACCAGCGCGTCAAGAAGTTCGTAACGTGCATCGGCAGTGTTACAGCCCGGCTGCCGATTCCAGCCGAAACACCGTGCTCGCTAAGACGGTCTAACAGGCGTGAGATACCGCGTTGCGTTGGTCAAGAGAATTGATTCCGAAGGGCATGAATCATCGCTCGATCCGAGCGCCGATGTCGACACTCTGGTTTCCGGCGGAGTTGTCGCCGACAAAGTTTTCGTCGAACACCTGGAATCCGACGCCGAGCACGTCCAGGAAGTGCTGGATGAGGACGATGCGTTTCTCGGCAGCGCCACTACCGAGATCTGGGAATACGAGGTAGTCGACGAAAGAGCCGATGAGTTTGAAGACGCGATGCGGCGATCGCGCCGCGTGCTGGAGTTTGAGCGCATCGATGCCGACCAGACCGAGGCGGACGAAGCGCTGGACGAAATTCCAAGCGATGATTCCAGGATCTCCGGCTCACTCACTGACGAACCTCCGGTTACCCGCCACGGATCCGGCGTGCGGGCCGGAGACGATGGGCCAGCGGGCCGGCCGACCGGAGATCCCAGCGCCGGCGGCCTTCAGGTCGGGCGTCCGGACGTATCGCCACTGGACCAGGGCGAACCAGTCGAACCGGAACCCGATCAGATGGATGACCTGAATGTGCTCAAATCCAGCGATCCCCGCTTGGGCCTAACCAACCGCGGCCAAAAACCGCCCGAAGATTGGGCGGCCGACACAGGGGAGACGCGCAATCCGGACGGCGGCATCGACGAAGAATCTTTAGGCCGCACCGAGAGCGCACTCGGTCCCGGCCGGCGCCGCTGAACCACACTTTTGGCAGTCCGCTAAAAGTTGGTTGATGACGGTGGCCTGGGCCATAGTTGAAATTCTCCCCGCCGAATCAGGCGGCCTCCAGCAGTTCGCGCACGCTCCAAACGTGATCCGCGACGCAAGCGGCCATAGCTGGAGTGACGCGCAGGGACTTGTGGACGCGCCCGAAGTTATACCAGCAATACCAGAGCATCACGGCGGCGCAGTGGTTCTCCCACTTCTTGCTGAAGGCGTTCGTGAGTCGCGTGAACCGACAAAGGCCCATGCGGAGCGAGATTGCTGCGCTCCACGATGCTAGTGCAGATCCGTTCGGGATCAGGTTGTCCCATGATCGGGACAGCCTCCGTTGACGCTACCTCCGATGGCGAGTAACGGGCCTCGCCCTCTTGCGAAGCGCGATAGACCTTGATGAGTTGTGCGAAGCCGGTCAGCCGGTCATGCAGCGTCGTGGCGATCGCGGAGCGGTATGGTGCAAATCCATCGGTAGTGATTTGGAACGGCGTAAGTGCCGTCGCGTGGCGCAGGCCTTCCACAAACGCGTCCGTGGTGGATTGATCGCGGCGTACCATCGCGATGTTGAGAACTAGCTTGGTGTGGCGCTCGATTCCCACGAATACATAGCAGTCTCCGAGGAGTTGATTGTCTTCAGGCCGGAGTCGCTTCTGCTTTTTGCCGATGAAACTCCAAACCTCATCGCACTCCACGTCGCGCACCTGGACGTTACGGAGTTTTGCGGCCATGATTCGTTCGCAGCGTTCGCCAGCGAGGACCAGGAGTTTCAGGATCGTGGTGTGGTGAACGTCTGTGGCGCGTTCGACGCTGGACACGCTGTTGCCTTCGAGCAGGAGCTTCAGAACCGTTTCGGCTTTTTCCACGGACAGGTACATCCCATCGAGCGTTGTATCGCGAGCGTCCGTGAAAACCTTGCGGCATTGGTTGCACTGGTAGCGCTGGCGATTACCGCGCTTCCCAAATTTTCGGCATTCGGATCGGCAATTGTGGCAAGCCACTGCGAATCTCCTTGAGATTCACAGCCGGAAGGCCGATAATGTGATTGCGAGTCGCTACGGCTTCGGCTGTGGTGATTACAGCCCTGGAAGAGGTTGCAGCCTCAACTGGGGCTTTTAATTGAAGCCGACGGTGGGATTCGAACCCACGAAGCTGGAGAGCGCCCCCTTGCAGAGGGGTTGGGTTTAACCACTTCCCTACGTCGGCATAGAGGAAAAGGGCCAGCAGTTCCAGTTTCATTGCTTGGGATTGTTGGCCCTTTTCATTCATAGACATAAGTAGTATAACCTAGGTGTTATACTTAATCAAGCTTGAAGATATAACATACGCGTGATATCATGGTCCCGTGGCAAGTCTACTGCTTCCTAGAGGGAGCGCGGCGCGAGAATGCCATTCGGAAGTGGCTTGAGAGCGAAAGGGTTCCCAAAAAGCAGATAGCCGTTTTTCAGGACAAGATTGACGCTTTGGAGCAAGGCGGTCCTGGAATGGTTCCGGGGTTTATTTCCGAGACGCCAGTGGCACATGGAATTTATAAAATGAAAATCAAAGGCAACAAGGGCATGAAGCAACTCAGGCCGCTGTGTTGCCGTGGGCCCTTCGCGTCTAACGAATTCACCATACTGTTCGGAGCGATAGAAAGAGACGGCAAGCTTGTTCCATCGGACGCAAAGAAGCGGGCGCAGACAAATTTAACGGAGTTGACCACAGACCGAACGAGGAGGGTGCGTGAGCGACTTACGTGAAAGTCTAAAGCGAGAGTTTAAGGACGAAGATTATCGGTACGCTTATGCGGAGAGTTTCTTAAATACAAAGCTTGCCGCGCAGATCAAGACCCTGAGAGAACAGAGGCGCGAGACACAGGCTCAAGTCGCCACCCGAATGGGGATAACGCAGCCTGGTTACAGGCGCTTTGAGGACGTAAATCACTCCGTCTGGAAGACCGACTCGTTATGGGAAATAGCCAAAGCCTATGGCGTTCGGCTGAACGTGAGTTTTGAGACTTTCGGTAGTCTCCTGGACGAAAAGGAACGATTCAACAAAAAAGCGTTGAAGCGTGTCGCCTTTGAGAACGATCCCGCTTTCAAGGACGCCACAGATTCAAAAAGTGAAAGCGCATTTCGGGAGCTCCTAGCTAATGTAGGGAAGCCTGTTGTACAAGACCTACCAGCCGAGACGATTAGTTCGACTGGCACTGGGGCTGTTAGCCAATTTCAGGCCCAAGCTGACAAGGGTGTCCTCACCGGAAACCCCGGAACTTCCAAAGTGATTGAAATGCCCAAGAGAAAGGAGAGCACAAGACATGGGAGAGCCATTAAAAGAGCAGCCAAGGCTAGAAAACGCTCGCAGCGAAGAATTCGAAGATTTCTACGCGAACAATGTGCAGTTTGAAGCTACCCTATGGGATCTTAGACTCCTATTTGGGCAGACCGATCTCGCCGCACAAAAAGTCAATCAACATACAGGCATGAGCCTTCCTTGGCCGCAAGCCAAGCTCACAGCGTATTTCATGATTGTGAATGTGATAGCCCATCAAGCTACCAACGGGAACATCATCATTCCAGATTTTGTGGTCCCCGTCAGACCGAATCCGTCTGACCCAGCCCTTGAACCGATGCAAAAGAAGACCGTCGAGTACCTTGGTTGGATTTACGATCAGTTCTTTGGGACCGAGCCGTACATCCCGCCTGCTGTGGCGGCCTATGACGAACCAGCGAAAACTGAGAATTAAAGCCTCAACCAACATTTAGCGGACTACCACACTTTTCGCGGCACACGCTCAACGCTACACTGAAAGTACGTGGAAGAAGAGGTCTTAGGAAAAGCCTACGACGGGCGTCTGATGCGGCGCCTGCTCGCCTACATCCAGCCATACAAATCGGAACTGGCCATCGCGCTGGTCTTGCTGGCGTTCAACGCCGTCCTTCAGGCGATCGGTCCGCTGCTCACCGAATTCGCGGTCGACCGCTACCTGGTGCCGTCGGCCCATCGCCATCCGAGCCCCCTCGATCCGTACGTCTCCGCTAACGCCTGGACCGGTCTCGCACAGGTCTCGCTGCTGTATCTCGCCGCCGTCCTTTTCGCCCTGGTGTGCGACTTTGGCGAGCAATACCTGATGCAATGGATCGGCCAAAGAGCCATGTTCGATCTGCGCCGCCAGTTGATGGCGCACCTGCAGCGTCTCGATCTGGCTTACTACGATCACAATCCCGTCGGCCGTCTGGTGACGCGTCTCACTACCGACGTGGACGCGCTGAACGAGCTGTTTTCCTCCGGCCTGCTCATGATTTTGGGCGACGTCCTGATGCTCAGCATCGTGGTCGCCGTGATGTTCAAGCTCAGTCCCGGTATGACCGGCTTGCTGTTAGCCGTCATGCCGTTCGTGGTGCTGGTAACGATTCGATTCCGCCGCTCGGTGCAGCAAAGCTACCGCCGCATTCGCGTCGCCATCGCCCGCATCAATTCCTACCTACAGGAACATATCAACGGCATTACGGTTTTGCAGCTTTTCAATCGCGAGGATAAAAGCCGGGCGGAATTCGAACGCATCAACCGCGATCATATGGATGCCTACAAGGACGCCATTACCGCCTATGGCTGGTTTTACCCTTGGGTCGAGTTTCTAGGTATGCTGGCTCTGGCGCTGCTGCTTGCCTATGGAGGCTTCCGAATCCGCGGCGGCGCACTGACGCTGGGCGTGCTGGTGGCCTTTTTCCAGTACGGGCTGCGATTCTTCCGCCCGATTCAAGATCTCAGCGACAAATACAACATCCTGCAATCGGCCATGGCGGCCTCTGAACGCGTCTTCAAGCTGCTCGATACGCCGGTGCGTATCCAGTCTCCAGTCGAGCCGCAGCCTTTCCCACGCGGGCCCGCAGCCATTGAGTTCGACCACGTCTGGTTCGCCTATAAAGACGAGGACTGGGTGCTGAGCGACGTCAGTTTCCGTGTCGAGCCCGGAGAAACCATTGCCGTGGTGGGCCACACCGGCGCCGGAAAAACCACGCTCACCAGTCTCCTGCTGCGCTTTTACGAGATCCAGCGCGGCAACATCCGCATCGGCGGTATCGACATCCGCGACTTCGAGCTCGAGGAATTGCGCCGAAATTTCGGGGTCGTGCTGCAAGATCCGCATCTGTTCACCGGGACCGTGGCGAGCAACATTCGTCTGGGCACCTCCGGCATCTCCGAGGAACGGCTGGAGGAATCCGCCGAACAAGTGAACCTGCTGGATTTCGTCCGCACGCTTCCCGAGGAATTCGAGCAGCCGGTTCGCGAACGCGGCAGCGGCTTTTCCACTGGCCAGAAGCAGCTCATCAGCTTCGCCCGCGCGCTGGCGCACAACCCGCGCTACCTGATCCTGGACGAAGCCACCTCCAGCGTCGACACCGAAACCGAATTTCGCATCCGGGACGCCCTGGCCCGGCTGGTGGAAGGCCGAACCTCCATCGTGATCGCCCATCGGCTGTCCACCATCCAGCGCGCCGACCGCATTCTGGTCATGCACAAAGGTAAACTCCGCGAGATCGGGACCCATCAGGAATTGCTGGCGCTGCGGGGTGTCTATTGGACGCTTTATCAGCTTCAGTACAAAGATCAAGAGGGCTCGTTCGCACCCGAAGCCGTGACGGGCGACTAAAGCATGTTGGCTAACCTGCTTTTGTCGTAAGAGCATTCCCACGCACTCAGGAAACTGGTATCATCCTTCGGGGGCCGATTGCGGTGTTTGCAGGCAAGTAAATCGGTCAGAGGGTACCAATAACACGCCTTAGACGCTAATCAAGGCTTCAGAGACCAGGAGGGGAAAATCTCATGCGCTTATTCTTAGCTTGCGTAGTTTTATCAGTAGCCGCTCAGGCTGCAACTATCAACACCACCATAAACGTTATGAATGCGACCGCGTCTTTTAGCGGGACCGCTATATCCGCCACGGGCCCGGTGACGCTTACAAATATCGGAAGTGGAAATTTTACTGCGACGCTTAGCATACAAGCCAGCGCCGGCAATCTTACGGGGCCTTTCACCATTACTCTCACGGGGACTCCGACTGTCGGCTCAGCCGGGGATACGATTACCGGGACAGTTACGGCGTCGGTTAGTATACTCGGTGGCACCGGGACGGGGTCCGCTACTGTCACGGGAGGAACCGGCGCGTTTGCCAACGCAACGGGTTCGTTCAATAACGCCAGCGGTAGCGGAATGCTTACCGGGACGACCGGAGTCTTCAGTTTCAGCGGCAGTGGCACCATCACCACCGGCGGGTCGGGCGGAGGCGGCGGAGGTGGAACCCCCGCTCCAACCATCACGGGAGTGTTGAACAACTACTCCTTCACTCCCCCCGGTTTCCCCAATTCCGGGATCGCACAAGGCGCTCTTTTCATCATCCAAGGTACGGGGCTTGCCGATGCAAACGCGCAGGCTGTTCTACAATCCAGCGCTAGCCCCGGCCTGCCGGACACTCTGAACGGCGCCAGCGTCAAAGTAACGGTGAACGGCACCACCACGACACCGGTGTTTTACTACGCCATCGCCACCCAGCTGGCCTTGGTGCTTCCATCCAGCACACCGGTCGGCACGGGACAGGTCACCGCGACGTATAAGGGCCAGAGCGCATCGTTCCCCATTCAGGTAGTAAAAACCGCCATGGGGTTCGACGCCTACTATGGAACTGGCGCGGGCCTGGGCGTGGCCACCGACAATACCACCGGGGCGCTGTTCAATTACACCAACTCGATTCCTCCCGGCACCACCGTTGTTCTGTGGGGTTCCGGACTAGGCGCCGATTCCGCTCGGGACACCACCTTCGTTGCGCCTCCTACTTCCATCAACAATCTCGCGCATGTCTACGTGGGCGGCGTCGACGCGCCCATCGCCTATCAAGGTGCGTCAGGCTACCCGGGTGTCAATCAAGTGGACATCACTATACCGGCCAATGCTCCGACCGGCTGCAATGTGTCGGTGGTAGGAGTGACCGCTGCCGGCGTGCCTACGAATTTCCTTGGGTTACCAATAGGGACCGGGGTTTGCGCAGACTCGGCATTCGGAGTCACGGGCAGTGACTACCAAAACCTCACCGGGCAGACCACCGTTAAGTCGGGATTCGTGGCTCTCGCTGATTCCATTTCACCGTCCAACAGCGGAACCGGTACGAAGGAGAATGACGTTGCCATAGCGAATTTCGAGAAGACGACTGGGTCGTCCTACGGGGGCGGGAGCGGCGGAACCGTTTCTATTCCAGGCTGCACGGTGACGGAGACTCCTGGTAACGGCGGCGGCAGCGGCACCACAACAGGACTGAATGCGGGCACCATTACCGTCGCCGGTCCAAATGGAAACGCAACCCTGACTGCGATTCCACAAGTAGCGGGAACCTATGTGGCGCAACTGGCGGCTGGATTCATTCCCACTTCCGGTGGATCGTTCGCATTTAACGGCAGCGGAGGATCGGACGTCGGTTCTTTCAGTACAACCGTCTCTTTTCCCAACCCGATACTGACTTGGACCAACATAGCCAGCGACGCCACCGTCAACCGCGGCTCCGGAGTGCTATTCACTTGGAACGGCGGCTCGCCCAACACCTTTGTCATCATGACCGGCGACTCGTCCGGCACCGTGAATGGCCAATCCGTAAGCGCCAGCTTCACCTGCATCGCGCCGCAGAGCGCGCTTCAATTCCAGGTGCCCAACTACGTGACCGGCGCACTGCCGGCAGGCACTGGCACCTTGTCGATTGCGAACTACACCGACTACCAGACTTTCACGGCCTCGGGAATCGACCGAGGCATTTCGGCCGGCTACTCATCTGATCAGATCAACGTGACGTATCAGTAACTCCAAATCTTAGCGGCGCGGGCCGGTCCGGGAGCCGGCCCGCGCGCTGATCTCCACCCCCTAGAATCCTCGCTGCCTCGGCGGTATCTAGTTGAAAGTAAGACACTTGTAACGTTACGCTGCCTGTTGAAACTTGACGCAGGAGCCCCTTCAAAGTAAACTCGCTCCCGGTCCTTCGATCACTGGCGAAGAGCAACAACCGCGCACTTCGACAGCGTAAGGACGAGTGAAAAAATAGGAGTTTCCATGCGTGTATTCTTCGTCTTCGCAATGCTAGCGATAGCCGCCCAGGCGGCCACTATTTCCACGACTATAACGGAAACCAACGGAGCCGTAACGGAGAACGGGAACAGTTTCACGGCCACTGGGCCGGTCTCGCTCACCAACATTGGCACCGGGACCATCACTACCAGCGGCCCCCAAGCGCCCACCATCACGGAGGTGCAGAACAACTACAGCTATCTGGTGCCCGGCGCTCCCAACTACGGGATCGCACCCGGTTCTCTGTTCATCGTCAAAGGCACCGGGATGGCAGCGGCGAGCGCGCAGGCTACGCTATGGAGTCTGTCGCAAGGCCCGCTTCCGCAATCCGCGCCTGATTCCAACGGAACCAGCATCACCGTGGTGGTGAATGGCACCACGGTCCACCCTGGAATCTACTACTACACCGCAACTCAGGTTGCGGCCGTACTTCCATCGAACACTCCGGTTGGCAGTGGAACCATCACCGTCACCTACAACGGCCAGACCAGCCAGCAGGCCAATATCTTGGTGGTGACGAGTGCGATGGGTTTCGATACAGCGGCTGGGATCGGCGCCGGCCAAGCGGTGGCCACCGATAACGCCACGGGCGCATTGATCAGCTACACGGCCTCGGCGAAATGGGACCAGGTGGTGGTTTTGTGGGGCTCGGGCGCCGGCGCCGACACCGCCAATGACGACCTCAGCTACCCGGCCAAGCAGGACAATCTCAGTTACATCTCGGCGCTCTACATCGGCGGAATGCAGGCCAAGATCCTGTATCAAGGCCGCTCCCAGTTTCCCGGCGTCGATCAGATCGACGTAGCCATTCCAGAGGGCGTCAGCGGATGCAATGTGGGAGTCACGGCGGTGAGCGGAACCGGCGGCAATGCCGTGGTCAGTAATACGGTTACGATGCCGATCGAGCAGAATGGCGGCGATTGCAGCGATCCAACCCTCGGTATTACCGGTAATTCGCTGATCTCGTTCAGCAACATGAGCTCGGTGAGCTACGGCATGCTGAACGTCGCACAGGAAAGCGTTCAGCAATCAGGCACTACCTTGTTTTCAGGCACTCTCGCCGATGCGACTTTTGACCAGGTCCAAGGCGCCGAATACGGCTCTGGTTTTGGCGCGGTTTCGTTGGGAAGCTGCATCGTATCGAGCGGCGCCAAAGGCGCCACCGGTCCTTTTCCCAATTTCAAAGGTTTGGATGCGGGCACCTTAAACGTCACCGGCGGTTCTCCATCGCCGCTGACGATGATGGCCAGCACATCCACGGCGGGCTTCTACTCTGGAAATTTCGCTCCCGGATATTCTCTGGCTGGCGGTACGACGTTCACCTTCAACAACGGCAGCGGCGGAAAGGACGTCGGCAGCTTCAACGTGAGCCTGACCGTTCCCAGCCCGGCATTTAGCTGGACCAACATGGCGTCGATCGCCTCGGTCACGCGCTCGCAGGGAATCACAGTCAACTGGACAGGAGGCGATCCTAGCACATATGTGGTAATCACCGGATCGTCTTCGAATTCGAGCGTGACCGCCTCGTTCACCTGCTATGCTCCGCAACCGGCTCTGACGTTTACCGTTCCTCCTTACATTACGCTGGCGCTGCCGGCTGGAAGCGGGAGTCTGTTCGTGTACAACCAAACCGCGCCGGTGAACTTTACGGCAACGGGAATCTACTACGGGACGGCCACGTTGTCCGCCGGAAACGAGATTAGCCCGGCCTATAATTAGTCGGATTTGACAGCCGCGCGGGTCCGGCGAGAACCCGCCCGCGCAGGTCTGCTACGGCATTATCGGAAACGAGAACACCGGCTCGATATCCACGGGCACATCTTTCGCCGACGCCAACGCGTTCGCCAGCTCCGGCGGCATCTTATCGTAACGGTTGAACCACGCTTCGGCCCTGGCCCGGTCGCCAGTGGCTTCAATTTCAAGCAGCTCCTTGGCCAGCCGCGCGATGGCGCCGGGGATCTTCGCATAATCCACCGAATACTTGCCGCCCATACGGACCACGGCCTTCTGCTCGGTCAGGTAATTGAACTCCATCATCTCCGCGCGGCCGTGCGCCTCGGCCGTCCCGTAGCGCACGGTGCGAAAAAGTCCGGCCACGTACGAAGCGTAGTATTCCTCGCCGCGATTCTTCGGCAGCGCGCCGTGATCCATCAGCCATCCCAGCCCGAACATTCCGGTCACATCCGCCTTGGCTTCTTCTAGCGGCGAATACACCGGGCCGATGGCCTCCGTAATAGGCATCTGTTTTCCGTTCACGCGCGAGTACGCAGGGCCCAGTCCGTGGCAAATCTCGTGCAAAACCGTCGAGGCCATATAACCTTCCCCCGAAGCCCGCGCCGCCTGCGCTTCCGGCATCACGTACTTGGCCAGGGGCAGGATCACATAGTTCACGCGCGCGTCCATGAAGTTCTTGAAGAAGATCTTCTTGGTTCCCTTGGCTTCGTGGATGCGCGGATCGTTCGGCAGATTGTCGGCCACCGCCTGATAGCCGTGCAGCAAGTCGCCGGCGCGCAGCGGCGCGTCCATCACTTCCATCGGAGTCAGTTGCCCGCGCTTGGACGGCAGATCGGCCTTGGCGAGCGGCAGCGCGTCCTGAATGTCCGGAACATATTTCTGATAGAGCGCCAGTTTCGCGCTCTCCGGTTCGTTCCGAATCAGCAGCGAGACGCCCCAGGATGTCTTCACGCCCAGCACGTCGTCCAGATAGGTTTCATAGGGCGCGAAGATCACATCGATTTTCGGATTGCGCAGATCCACCCAGGCCAGGTCACTCGGGTAGTAGTCGTCGCTCAACAACGCATCGGCCCGCATCCGGAGAAACTTCGCGAAAGCCTGGTCGTCGCTTAGGCCGGCGGCTTCGCGCAGCAACTGCGCGGCGGGCTCCAGATCCTTCTTGTATTCGACATGGTAGGGAATCGCATCCAGCTTCTTGCTGTTCCAACGCAGTACTGTGTAGGGACTGTAGATCGCTTCCTTCTCGGCTGGGTGCGCCTGCACGTACGCCTCGATCTGCGCCCGCGTCAGGCCTTCCGGATACAGGTTGCGGCCAGGCGGAATCGGCTTGGTTCCCACGAAGGGCTTATTCTCGTCGATCAGGTCAAAGCGTCCGCCGTTGATCGCCAGCAGCCGCTTCAGTTGCGGATCCTTGGTGGAACGATACAACGCCAGGCCCTCCGGATCGCTCTGCTGCCAGTAGATGGATTCGATGAAGCGCGAGGCCGCGGCCAGCTTGTCCACCACCTGGCGCTGGCGCGCATCGAGCCCGGACGGATCGTAGGGCATTTGCACTTGCTTCCAACGCGCGAGTCGCTGCGCAATATCGGAACCGGTGGGCGCGGCGAAAGCCAGCAGCAGTATAACGGCGAGTAGCATCGCCTCCATTCTACCGGGCGAGTGAATCTTGGCGCAGGCTAACGCCACGATATACTCAAGCGATGCGCCGAATCCTCGTAGCGTTCTTCTTAATCGCGTGCTTACGCGCACAGACTCCCGGATCTGCACAGAGCGCGGTGCTCGGGTCCGTGCACCAGTTTATCGACGCCTTCAATAAAGGCGACACCAAGACGCTCGTGGCCGCTTGTGCGGATCAGGCTTCTATCCTGGATGAATTTCCTCCCCACGAATGGCACGGCACCGGGGCGTGCGCAAAATGGATCTCAGATTTTGACGCCGATGCCAAGAAGAATGGCATCACGGATGCCGCAGTTACGCTCAGCAATCCGTGGCACGTCGACATCACCGCGGACCGCGCCTACGTGGTCATTCCCGTGAACTACAATTTCAAACAGAGAGGAAAGCTGGTGAGCGAAGTCGGCTCCGTCATCACGCTGACGTTGCAAAAGAGCCAGTCCGGTTGGCGAATCAACGGATGGGCATGGGCCAAACATTAAGACCGGCTAGCGTCCTTCTTTTGGCCACGCTGGCGCATGCCCAGAATATTTTTACCGTCGTCGGAATCCCTTACAGCCATCGCGACAGTGTCGACACCCAGCCGGGCCTGAGCGCTCCGCTCGGTTCGGTGTATGGCGTTCTGATCGACAAAGTCACCGGCAGATTGCTTTTCAACGATGAATTACTGGTTCTGCGGCTCGAACCGGATTCATCGCTGCTGACGGTGGCGGGGATGGGTCTGCGGTGGATTCCGCCCCAGCTCGCCGGCCTGGCCTCGCCCAGCAGCATACCCGCGAGCTTCTTGGAACCCGTAGTCTTGCGCGGCATGGCCCAGGACAGCGCCGGAGCGCTCTATCTTTCCGACGCGGACGCCGGCCGTGTCTACCGTGTTGGTACCGACGGAACGGTGACTACGTTCGCGGGCGGCGGTGCCGAGAGCCCTGGCGACGGCGGGCCTGCGGCTGCGGCGGTACTCGAATCTCCGCGCGGCCTAGTGTTCGATTCCAAAGGCAACCTTGATATCGCCGAAGTTTTCTGCAACTGCATTCGACAAGTCACTCCCGCGGCCATCATCTATACTCTGTACACCGCTCCCCCGCCGCCCGCGCCGATCCTGATCCGGAACCTGGAAGGCCTGGCAATCGATGCGCACGATAATCTCTACTTCACCGAATGGTACGGCCACGTAGTAGTGAAAGTATCTCCGGACGGCTCAGCCACCTCCATCGCCGGCACCGGCTCACCCGGCTTCAGCGGCGATGGAGGCCCTGCCAACGCCGCGCAGTTGGATGGCCCCAGCGGCGTCACGCTGGATGCAGACGGCAACATATATATTGCCGACACCCTGAACAATCGCATTCGCAAAGTCGGCACCGACGGAACCATTACCACCATCGCTGGTACCGGTCCATGCGGAATCCAGGGCGACGGCGGGCCCGCACTCGCCGCGGAGCTTTGTGAACCTGCCGAAACCGTGTTGGATGCCTCCGGCGACCTTCTGATCGCCGACTACAGGAACCGGCGCGTGCGCGAGATCGCGTCCGATGGAAACATCGCCACCATCGCGGGCAGCGGCAAGCTCGATCCGCACTTGAGCGCGCCTGGGTCTAGCGGCGACGGTGGTCCGGAAATCCATGCGACTTTTGTTCAGATCGGCGGCGCCGCTTTCGACCCAGCCGGGAACTTGTACGTCAGCGATTTCCTGGGCTTTAATATTCGGAAAATCGCTTCCGACGGCGCGGTAAGCACCATCGCCGGTACCGGTCAAAACGGCTATAGCGGCGATGGCGGTCCCGCACTCCAGGCCCAACTCGTCTATCCAGGACCCGTTTCGGTGGGCCCGGACGGCGCCGTGTACGTCATCACCGGCGATAGCCGTGTCCGCAAGATCACGCCCGATGGAAATATCCATCTGGTGGCCGGCACCGGAACCGGCAGCGGGCTCATTCGCGACCAGGGCGACGGCGGACCGGCAGTAGACGCCACTCTGAACGAACCGGGCGCGGTTGCTTTCGACCAGCACGGCGACATCTACATCGCCGATACGTCCAACGCGCGCATCCGCAAGATCGACGCCGACGGCATCATCACCACCGTCGGACAAATCGGCCAACAGGGTGTCGACTACTACAATTCCGTCGCGCTCGATCCGCAAGGAAACCTATACGTGGCATGGACGCACGCGCTTCCCACCGCCATTTATTCGACGGTGAACCGCGTGAATCCGGATGGGTCTTTCACGCGTGTCGCCGGCATCGGCCAGCCGTGTTCCGGCTCAGGACAATTTACTGACGATGGCGTACCGGCGCTACAGGCCCACTTGTGTGCCGTGACCTCCATGACCACCGGACCCGACGGCCTGCTGTATTTGTCCGAGGGCTATTATTCACTCGTGCTGCGTCTGGCTTCCGACGGAACCATCCAGCGTGTAGCCGGCGATACGGCAGCCATCAATAGCGGCGACGGCGGGCCGGCGCTTCAAGCCAACCTGCGCGGCGGCGTGGGATTTTCCCCGGGAGCCGTCACATTCGATCCGTCCGGGAAGATGTATTTCCCCGAGGCTGGTTTGAATATTATTCGCCAGGTGACCACGACGCCCTATCAGCCCGCGCTGTCTCCGGATCACATCGATGCGGCCGGCCCGTTGACTCAGACCCTGGCCGT
>DATJWJ010000236.1:0-24403 GCA_035501355.1 Bryobacteraceae bacterium
CGAAGGGATCGCTACGCTCCATCCGCAGTAAGCGCGCATCCTCATCTACAACCACACGCGTCAAGTCCTTCCGGCAATTACTCAAACACGGGTAGCGTTTCCGCAGCGCAATAAGCTCTCGATAGAACCCCAGAACCTCGCTGTGGCGTACGCTCTCCGGCAATGTCCAGTTAATCCGCGATCTCTCGAAGGTCTCCACCGCCTGCGGATCGTCGAACTCCCCGGCGCCGGCGAACTCCGCGAACTCCTTCCGGCGCCCTTCGCTGACTGCTCTCGCCAGCGCGCGATCGCCGTGACTGGTGAAGTAGAGAAATGGCGCCGCTTCAGCGAACTCTTCCCCCATGAACAGCAGCGGCAGGAAAGGTGAGCAAACGAGCAGCATCGCGGCCAGTTTGAATTGCTCGATTGAGACCAGCTCGGAAAGACGAAAGCCCTGGGCGGTGTTGGCAACCTGGTCGTGATTTTGGATGAAGGCAACGAACCGCTCCCCCGGCTCATGCTTGGAGCAGCTTCCGAAATGCCGCTGCCGGTAGGCCGAGTAAATTCCGTCGTAAACGAAGCCTTCGGCGATGGCTTTCTGGATGTGCGCCAGACGGCCGAAGCCGGCCAGATAGCCGCGGTTGGCTCCCGTCAGCGCCGAGATTAAGGAGTGGTGGAATTCATCGTGCCACTGCGCATCCAGCGCATGGCCGCCCTGCGAGCGCGGTTGAATGATGCGGACGTCGTTGAGGTCGCTCTCGGCGAACAGGAAAGCCTGACGGCCTAAGCGCTCCGCTTGCTGGTGAAAGCGATCGCGCAGCTCGGCCAGGATATGAAACGCGCTGAAATCGACGATGCCGTGAATGGCATCCAGGCGCAGCGCGTCGATGTGATATTCGGTCAACCAATAAAGCGCGTTCTCGATGAAGAAGCGCCGCACGCCGTCGCTCCCGGGACCGTCGTAATTGATTGCGAGGCCCCAGGGCGTCTGATAGCGATCCGTAAAAAATGAGCCGAATTCGCCCAGGTAATTGCCTTCCGGACCCACGTGGTTGTAGACCACATCCAGAACCACGGCGAGCCCGATGGCATGCGCTGCGTCGACGAGCGCCTTTAGCCCGTCCGCGCCGCCGTAGGCCGAGTGCGGAGCGTAGAGATCCACGCCGTCGTAGCCCCAGTTGCGGGTGCCCGGAAATTGAGCCACCGGCATCAGCTCGATCGCCGTGACACCGAGGTCTTTCAAATACTCCAGCTTCGAACGCACACCATCGAATGTGCCTTGCGGCGTGAAAGTTCCCACATGCAATTCATAAAAGATGTAGTCTTCGAGAGCGATGCCCTTCCAGTTTGCATCCGACCACGCAAAGGAATCCGGATCGACAATCTCGGATGGCCCATGAACGCCTTCGGGTTGCGATCGCGAGCAGGGATCGGGGCGCTCTTGGGAGCCGTCCAGAACGAGGCTATAGCGGTGGCCTGGCGCGGCATCCTCGACCATCAGTTCGAAATCCTCGCCGCTGCGGGTCATGGCTCGCGGCTCGTGGCCGGCGATCCGCACCGCCATCTGAGAAACGCGGGGCGCCCAAACCCGGAATTGAACGCCTCCGCCCGCAAGCGGAGTAGCGCCGTAGGTCAATCGCCGCCCCCGCTTGAGAGCAGAGCGACAGGGCAGTGGGAGCAGACTTTCGCGAGCGGCAAAGTAGCGTGGTCGTCGTGCCGCTCCGTGTCAATCGTGCGGCCGGTGAGAATATCGCGAAAGCTGGATCCCATGATTTTCCGGGGCAATAACAGCTCTGTGTTGCCCCACACTTCTCCCCATGGAACATCGTGAGAATTGCAAAGCCGAAGAAAAAACCGGCCCGCCACAGCCAGAACAGTTTGGCCTTGGAACGTTCTGGCCAGCGCGACAACGTGATTGTCCCGGCTTCCCTGCGCCGCCAGCGGGATGTAATCGCCTTCAGCGAAAAGCTGGGGCTGTTCCCTACGGAAGCGCAGCGCGCGGCTGGTGATATGCAGCTTGATCCCTCCGTCACAAGGGTTGTTCGCCAGCCGGCACATCAGCGCCGCCAGGTCTCCCTCGGATTCGCGTCGCAACCGGGCTGCGATTTGCTTTCTCAACTCGAAGTCTACCGGCTGACGGTTGTCGGGATCCACTAAACTGAAGCTCCAGATCTCCGTGCCTTGGTAGAAATCCGGGACGCCGGGCGAGGCGATCTTCAACAGCAGTTGCGAGATCGAATTCCACATCCCGGCTCGTGCGATGGGACCCTGAAATTGTCGGAAATCTTCCAGGAAGAGATTCTCGCGGGACGGACTCAGGATGTTCTCGACAAAGTCTTCCACGGCTTTGTCGTATGCCATGTTGGGATTGATCCAGCTGGAATGCACCTTGGCTTCATGCAAAGCCTTTTGCATGTAAGCCTGGATTCTTCGCACATAGCCGGAATGGTCCTCGGCGCTCATCGGGGTGAGCGGCCAGGTTCCTACCAGAGTTTGATACAAAAGATATCCTTCATTCTGGTCGGGAGCGAGCTGGTCCTCTATTTTCGTTTTCCACTGGCGGTTCATCTGGTTCCATCTGCGAACTGCAACATACCACTCGCGTGGAATTTCAGAAAGTACGTTGATCCGCGCCCGCACGTCCTCGCTACGTTTGGTGTCGTGCGTGGAAGTGGCATTCATGGTATGAGGCCACAGCTCCTTGCGGATGGCGTTGCGGCGATGGAAGGATGAGACCGAGACTCCAAAGCGGCCCGGGCTGCCGCCCACTTCGTTCAACGAAGCCAGCGGAAAATAGCGGTAAAATGCGGTGTCTTCCAGGCCCTTGGCCATCACCGGAGCGGACAGCTGCTGGAAGCGCATCACGAAGTTTTGCCGCTCGGCGCGCTGCTGGCTATTCAAACCGTCGGGATGCTCCAGCAGCAGCACGCCTTTGATGAACTCGAATACGGATTCGCTGATGGCCGGGTTACGCTGCATGGCGGCGCGGATCGCACTCAGCACCTGGCGGCGGTCTTCCGGATCCATTTCCTGGTCGTCGCTTCGCGCGTAAGTTCGATAGACGGGAAATGTGGTCAACACCTCCCGCAAGGCATCCCGCAGGCTTTCGAGCGTGAAATCGCGCGACCAGCGGTGTTGCTCAGAGATGCGATCCAGCTTTCTGGCGAGCACGTTCAGCTCGCTCGACATCGCGACCTGTAGAATAAGGCGCTTGGAATCGGTGACCAGCTCCTGAAACTCTTGCGTCCAGCCGGTGAACCGGCGGTACAGCAAATGAAACGCCTTCTCTCTTCTTCGATCGATGAACAGCCCGTTCAGGAGGTTCAGGAAATCGTAGCCGGTGGTGCCTTCGATGGCCCAGTTGGTACGCAGAGCCTCATTTCTCATCAGGATCTTTTCGGCTATGACGTAAAAGCCATGGCCGCCGCTGTTCACGTTGCTCTGGACATCGGCGGGCGTCTGCGCAGCCTGCGTTTTACAGGCCTCTTGTAGAAAGCGGAAGTAGCGCTCGGGTTCGAACAGCCCATCGGGATGGTCCACGCGCAGGCCCGTGACATGACCGCGCCTCACCAGATCGAAGATGAGCGCATGCACGGCCGAGAAAACCTCCGGATCCTCCGGACGAATGGCGGCTAGATCGTTGACATCGAAAAATCGCCGGTAATTGATCTCGTCCATCGCGACCCGCCAGAAGCTCAAGCGGTAAGCTTGACTCTCAAGCAAGCGCTCCAACCGGTCGAAACTATGCGGCTGCCCCCGCTGTCCGTTGATCTCGGTTAGAGCCGCCTGGATGGCATCCATCGCGTCAGTGCTGGCCAGGATCAGCTCCGAAAGACGCCGTTTTACGATTTCCTTCTCCCGCTGCCGCTCGCGAATTTTGGCTTCGTCGGTCTCGGTCTGGCCGGGGAGGTGACTCAATGCCGTGACAATGCTTTCCAGTTCAGCCAGGTTTGGATCCGCAGGGTCCAGCTTGTCACGCAGCTTGGCGGCCGCAGGCTCCAGAATCATCGTCCAGGTGCGGGGCGCCAAAGGCAGCGGGGTGTCATAGACGGATATGTGGAACTGCCCCTCGGTGTAGACGGCTTGAATCTCGCGATTCTCCAAAACCCGGCCGAATTGATCGCCTAAGATCGGCAGCAGAACTTTGTTCGTCAGCTCTTCTTTGGGCGGCCGCCAGTCGATATCGAAGTAATCCGCGAATGGGCTGCTAGGACCATTTTCGAGCACATCCCACCACCAGACGTTGGAAGGGTGGGCGATGCACATGTGGTTGGGGACGACGTCCACTACCAGGCCCATACCGTGCCGTTGGATCTCCGAGGAGAGCCCCAGGAAGGCTTGCTCATCTCCAATTTCAGGATTCAGCCGCGAGTGGTCCGTCACGTCGTATCCATGCAAGCTGCCTGGACGGGCCATGAGGAACGGGGAGGCATAGATATCGCTAATACCCAGTTCGTTCAGATATGCGACCACGTCCTTGGCCTGGCCGAAGGTGAACAAGCGGTTGAGTTGAAGGCGATAAGTAGCCGAAGGAATGCGAGCCGGTCTGGTTTCTTTGCGCGTCATGACGCGGTGTGCCTCGTTGGACTCCGCTCCTCGAATAAAGATTTCAAGTGGTTGGCCGCTGGTCGTGAAACGGCCGCAGCTGCAACTATCCTGCCGATCTATAAGGCAGTTTTCATACCATCCACGGCGACCCGTGGAGGGCAACGATCAGGCCGTTCAAGATGCTGAAGGCCTTGCGTTTGTTCGCTGGGACAGATTGCGCCGCCTCAGCCAACGTACTGCATCGCGGGAAGGATTTTCCTGGTGGCCAGGCTTGCCCTCGGCCCTATTTACCTCGGACCAAACCATCTTGGAGGACCGCATCCTCGACCGCGTCTAGAACCGCGTCTTTGACGGCCTCCTTGACGGCGTCTTTGACACTATCCTCCACCTGCTCGGTGTCGAAATCAACGTCGGCGCGTTCGCCGACAATCTCTCTGACGACCACCTCCAGAACCGGCGCAATGGGGGGCAAGTCTTTAGTAACGGCTTTGGCGACCTTCTTGGCGACCCTGGCCGCAGGGGCTGCCTGCTGAATTTCTTGCTGCGTGGCGGGCCGTTGTGCCGCCTCCCAGTCCTCGTGAAAAACCTTCGATAACCGCGCGATGATTTTGGCGTCTCGAAAGAGCACACCTACTTCGCGCCGCGAGCCCAATTCTACCTCGCGCAGGCTCTGGCTTCCGACGAAGGCCTGGCGCCCGTCTCGAATGATGCAGCGAGCATGCAGCCGCATATTCGACAACTTGTGCTGTTCGATTTTCGCGCTCTTGCGGGTGACGCGTCCGATGACCCTGACCGTGACTCCCGCCGCGGCGCGTTCCTCCAGCAAGCGCATCATCGCGTTATCGCCAACCTCCGGATCGTAGATGCAGAGGTCTTTTTTGGCCGACCGGATCAGCGCGGAAAGCTGTTTGCGCGCGTTGACGGGACTGACCACCAGAGCCGGCAACGCGGCGGTATACGGCTGGCGCGTGGCATCGGCTTCAAACAGCCGCGCGGCTTCTTGCACCAGTTTGGCGTTGCGGGTAATGATGCCAAAACTGCGGCTATGGTCGATATCCAGATGGGTGAAGTTGAACGCCAGCAGATGCAGCTCACGCCGGTCGATGATCACGTATTTGCCGTGATAACGGACAAAATCGTCGGCCGTTCGAGCCACGGTGACACCGGCCGCGAGCAGACGCATTTCCAGCTTTCTGAGTTCCTTCTCGCCGCCACGGTTGGTGTAAGCAATGAGTGCGTGAACGAAAACACCGCGGGTAACCGCCGTCGCCAGCGCCTTTTCGATCTCGCTGCGGTCAAAGCGGAAGATCGCGATTTCCACGCGCTGCTTGGCCTTATTGATCGCATCCACCAATGGACGAACACCGTCTTCGGGTTGTATTAATAATCGCAATGCAGCCTCACCCATTAGGACGTATCTTCTTCTGGTGCGGTGTATTCATTTCTGGCACGTCTTTTGCTATACATCTTCGTCGCCACGCCAAAGGAGGCCGTGTATGCGCGTGCCAGCACAAAGGCTTACAGTCCTTCTTCTCGTTCTGGGTTGTGCCGCCACCTCGGCCGGCGTAGTGAAGAAAAAGGACAAGGCGGCAGCACCAGGAGAAGAAATTACACGAAACGTTCTCACCTTGTTATGGCGGGAACCCAGCGATATTGCGGCCCGGAATTTGTATTTCGGTCCGGGAGGGAAACAGCATGCGCCGCACGGCCCATTTACGTTTGTCAAAGAAGACCTGCAAGGCTCCAATCCGAAGTTCAGCATACGAGACCGGGATGGCGTCGAGTGGAAGGTGAAGCTGGGGGCCGAGGCCAGGCCTGAGACCGTCGCCACGCGCCTGATCTGGGGGGTGGGCTATTTCGCCAATGAGGACTATTTTCTGCCCAGTCTGCGCGTGGACGATATGCCGCATTTGCAGCGCAAGCACGCGGGCAAGTTCATTAATCCGGACGGCTCCTTTCCGAACGTCAGGCTCAAAAGAGAGCCGAAGGACGAGAAAAAAGTCGGGACTTGGCGTTGGCGGGACGATCCGTTTTCCGGCACGCGCGAGTTGAACGGCCTCAAGGTGATGATGGCTCTCATGAACAATTGGGACCTCAAGGATGAGAACAATGCCGTGTACGACGAGAAACGGCCAGGACGTCCGGATGAGCGCATTTACATAGTGAGCGACCTGGGAGCGAGCTTCGGGACCGCCTGGCTGGACCGGACTCACGAAAAGTCGAAGGGTAACCTGTATTGGTATTCGCGGACCAGATTCATCAAGAAAACCCACAACGGATCGGTGGACTTTGAAGATCCGCGGCGTCCCGCCCTGGTCGTGCTGGTGAACCCGCATGAGTTTTTCAGCCGGCTTGGGCTGCGGTGGATCGGCCGGGATGTTCCGCGCGGCGATGCCAAGTGGATAGGCGGTTTGCTCGCGAAACTATCTGACCAGCAGATTCGCGACGCATTTCGAGCCGCGGGATATTCGTCCCAGCAGGTGGATGGCTTCGCCTCGGTGGTGAAAGCCAGGATCGCCGAGCTAAACCGGCTCTGAAGCGCTGGCCAAAGTGATGGCGTGCTGGTGCGGCTCAGGCTTTTGGTCGTCTTCCACGTCCTGAAATTGGATGTGGTGGAGCTCGGAATAGAGCCCTCCCCCGCGCATTAGTTCCGCATGGTTGCCGGTCTCGACGATGGACCCGTCCTGGAGTACAAAGATCACGTCGGCGTTGCGCACCGTGGAGAGCCGATGCGCGATCACGATGGAGGTCTTGCCCTGCATCAAGCGGTCCAGCGCTTCGAAAACCAATTTTTCGGACGCAGCATCCAGGCCGGAGCTGGGCTCGTCCATGATCAGGATGGGGGTGTTGCGAATGATGGCGCGCGCGATGGCGATGCGCTGCCGCTGGCCACCGGACAACGTAACGCCACGCTCGCCGACGATGGTGTTGTAGCCCTCCGGCATGGCTTCGATGAATTCGCGGGCATTGGCGAGCTCCGCCGCCTGGAGAATCTCCGCGCGGCTGGCATCGGGCCTGCCGTAGGCGATGTTGTACCAGACCGGCCCGTGGAAGAGCACGGTTTCCTGCAGCACGAAACTGATCTGGCGGCGTAGCGACTTCTGGGTGAACCGCCGCACGTCGTAGCCGTCGATCTTCACCACGCCGGAAGTAGGATCGTAGAAACGCGGGATCAAGCTGATAATGGTGGTTTTGCCGGCGCCGGTGGGGCCCACTAGCGCAGCTACCTGGCCGGGTTCGATCTGGAGGCTCACATTCTTGAGTACTGGACTGGCGGGCTCGTAATTGAAACAAACGTTCTCTAATTCGATTCGGCCGCGAAACGCAGGCGCGCGGCGGGCGCCCGGCAGATCCTTGACCTCGCCATCGATATCCAGCACCTCGCGGATGCGCTCATAGCCAATCGCAGCCCGGGAATATGAGTCTGTCATCTTCGACAATTCCTGCATCGGCTTGTACATTTTTCCGAGGTAGAAGATAAAGAGCACCAAAGAACCAGCCGAGAGGGCGCCGCTCAAGGCCAGGCGCGCGCCGAACCACAGCACCAGGGCGGTGCCGCCCGCCACGATGACCTCCACCAGTGGCGACAGTTTGGCCTTCATACTGCGAGCGCGCAGAGCGATCTCGACCCCTTCCAGGCTTTCTTCCTCCAGCCGGCGTTCTTCGTACTCTTCGCGCGCGAAGGCCTTTACGACGCGAATCGACGAGAGGACTTCCTGGATGACCGAGACGATCTCGCCCTCCTTTTTTCGCACCTCGCGCGAGGCTTTCTTAATGCGGCGCGTGTAGCTGTACACCACGACGAAAAGCAGTGGAGCGATGGACAACGCGATCAGGGTAAATCGCCAGTTGAGATAGAGCATCACGCATAACATGCCGATCAGCGTGAGGCCGTTAACCAACGCGCCCAGCAGCCCGGAATTGATGAAGCTCTGAATGGCGTCGATATCGCTGGTTACGCGGCTGATGAGATCGCCGGTTTGTTTGTGGTCGTGGTAGGCCAGGGAGAGGCGCTGCATGTGCGAGTACAGAGCGCGGCGCAGATCGTGCGTGACCCACTGGCCTACGGTAGTGGTGACGAACTTCTCGACATAGGAACAAAGCCCCCCGACCAACGCGATGGCCAGCACAGCCAAGGCCGCAAACTCGAGAATGGCCAGCTTGTTGTCGTCAAAACGCGAGAAGATCAACTGGTTGAGCCAGCCATTGGTGGCGCGCGACTTCAGCACATTGTCGAGGACGATTTTGAGCGGCCATGGCGCGAGCAGGTTGGCCACTCCTTCGCCCACCACAGCGGCGAATCCCAGCAAGAGGATTCGGGCCCGGGGCCGTAGCAGATCTTTAATCGTCAGTGACTGCGGCCCGGTGGCCGGCTTTTCCATTTTTCCTTGCCTCATCAGGTTCGATGCACGCGGCCAGCCATTCGGGGACACGCTGTTTTGCGGCCACTGATCTTCTTAGAGTTAGAAGTGTCTGTAACGGTTAGAAGCGCAGACGGTACTCCGTTATTGCGACTAACGCGCCGTTTGAGCCGGCATCGATTTTTCGAGCTCCTGACTTCGCTTCATGGTCCGGAACTGATAGCTCCGAAGAGCGAGCGCGAAAGTCGATTGGCTGGTTCGGACTACGACACCGGTTGTCACCAACTGCAGAGGAACTCGGCCATCGAGCGCCCAGGGCCACTCAATCATGAGCTGCACCGCAGTTCCCTCCCTAACGGCGCTGTCGGAAGCCACCAGCAAACCACTGCTGCTGATGTTAACCGTACGCCCGATCTGGTAAGAATGAGAAGGTCCACGGGTGTAGCAAAAGCGCACCCCAAGCTCAATCGAGTACCGAGTCTTGGAACGGCGCTCGTCGAATTGCGGCCCGGGCCGCGGTGGCTGGTGCAGCAGGCCGTCAAAGTGTTTCTGGATTGTGGGTGGCGCTGCTGACGGCTTGATGGATACGGCTTCACGGACAACTGCGGGGTTCGTGTCGTTGCACAAATCGAGCATCGTTTGTTAGATTCGCATTGCCAAGTTCGGTTTCGATGGAACGCACAGCGGTCAAGCGTGAAAGTTTCTTCACGCAAGCGACCCGTGAATCTGGTTAGCGTTCCTGTTGTGCCGGCGGTTTCGCGCGGCCGGCCGGCTCCGTGCCGTTCGGCTGGGGCTGATTGGGATGCGAATATTCGATGCTAGCATGTGTCGGCAGCGCCAGAGCCGTGCCCGCTTCCTTGACGGCATCCAGCATGGCCAACAACAATTCCTCCCGGACCTGCGCGAACTCACCGTCGTCTGAGGTCAAGATATAAGCGAAAACATTCAGATCCAGCGAGTAAGTGCCGACGCCCACAAAATGCACCGGTGTCGTGCCTGCGTCCACTTTGTTGTGGTGCTGTAACAGCGAGTTAATCGATTGCAGGAGGCTTCGCACTTGATCGGGCTCCGTGTCGCGCCTCAAATTCAAGAGGAAGTGGAACAGCATTTTGTCCCGTTTCGAAAAATTTTCGATGGTCATGGTCGAGAACTGCCCGTTAGGAACCGTGACCAAAGTCCGATCGGGGGTGCGAACGCGCGTAGACCGCAGGCCGATATCCTCCACCGTACCCATGCGGTCGCCGAACTTGCAGAAATCGCCAACCGCCACCGGCCGGTCGGCCACCACGGAGACGCCACCGAAGAAGTTCTCGATGGTCTTTTGTGCCGCTAGAGCGATCGCAATGCCGCCCACGCCGAGGCTCGCCAAGATCGTGGTCGTGTTGTAGCCCCACTCAGTGAGGAGAGCCGCGATGAACAGCAATAGCAGCAAAATCTTGAACACTCGAGCAGCCAGTGGAAGCGCGGAATAGGACACTATGTGACGGCGCGCCTGGAGGGTTGATCGTATGCGTACTAGCCCTAGATCGATGATTCCTAGCAGCAGCCAGAATATTCCCCCGGTGAAGAGCAGCGCCAGAAGGCGGCCCAAGTACAGCCTGACCGCCGGAGATGGCGAAATCCATTCCATACCCAGGCGGAACAAGGCGGCCGCAAGTAGCAACCGCGCGGGGCCGATGAAAAGGCGCAGCGATGTTGAATCCAGGTGTGGCGCCACGCGTCTGAGCAGCGGCTGCGTGCAGCGCACGGCGAGGGGGCAAATAAAGTACGCTAGTGCCGCGGTGATCAGCGCCAACAGAACGAAAGCAATCCATTGCCACAGCGCCATGCCGGCCAGAGTCCACGTCACCAGCGCATCCGGCAGGTATTTTTCAATCGGCGAGTCGCTAGAGATTCGCATCAGGCGCGGGATGCGCGCGATGGTGTCGGAGGAAAACAGCCAGATCCAGAGGCCGGAACGCAGCCTGATTCGCTCCAGCTCGAGATTCACGGGCTGCCCGTTGTCATTGAACGAGTCGACCCGCTCGCGATTGGCGGGCATGCCGGCAGCTGCGCTTCCTTTGGGATCGCTGCTCAGATCCCCGACATCGAAGCGCGTGTCGCGGTTTAGAACCTGCTCTAGTTGCTGGGCCAGCAGCCGGCCTTCCTTCAATCGCGCGGTGTGCGGCAGACTGCGTAAATCCAGATAGCTGCAGGCCCGCGTATAATCGTGAGCGCGGCAAGCTTGCAGGAAGCCCGCGACGCAACTTTGCGGGGAATCCCGTTTGAGCGGATCCTCGGCCCGGGACGCTGCTTGCGGCGAATTCTGGGGGGCTGGATTGGAGGTTGGTTGGGCCCAGGCAGATCCAAGAGCACTTAGTAACAATGATGTAACTCCGGCCACCCACGCGATACGGGGCAAGACAGCTGCCGGAATAATTTTCCGCTTGATCTCACTTTTGAGCTCTGGCATTCGTTCTATTGAAGGGGTCTCGTCTTTTCAATGAAAGACCTGCAAGCTTGGTGCCAGCTCGAAGCAATCTGGCAACTCAGGTGCCCATCGTCTCGACGTGTCGCTTGCGTTTAGCACGTCAAACCATGGAGGTATAGCATGCATCGCCTTTCTGTTGCGATTTTCGGACTTGCGTTCTTCGCAGTCTCCGTTTCCTTGGCATACGGCCAATTTGAGAAGCCCCGCTATGACCCAGCGTCCGTATCGGCTTTAGTTGATCAGGTCCACACGGACCTCAATCGCGCCTACAGCAGCTGGCACCTTTCCGGCGGCGACCGCGACCGGTTGAATCACGCCGAGAAAGAACTGCGGGAGTTCGCGCAGAAATGGTCAGACCATCATTTCGACAAGGGTCAGTTAGACGATGCAATCAGCGGCATCCAGCATGTCTTGGACAATAACAAGCTGCCGGGGCGGGAGCGCGATGCAATTTCCGATGACGTCACCCAGCTCCGCAACATGCGCGAGGCTTATGATCGTCACGAAATCCGGTAGCTCGGGGCGCGCCGGAATAACTACCGGCACAACGTGACGCTGGGCCGGCCAAGACCTCACCGTTACGGCGCCAGAGCTGTACTCTGCAGTTTGCTTTTGGTGTTCGGCCTGGGGGGCCAGCAGCCGTCCGAGGCGGTGCAGGAGATCACTCTAGACGCGAGCGCGTCAGCGCGTCCATTTCCGCATTACTGGGAACAGGTTTTCGGTTCAGGGCGTGCGATTTTGTCGCTGCGCCAAAGCTATCGCCGCGATCTACACGCGATTCGCACCGCAACCGATATACACTACGTACGGTTTCACGCCATTTTCGATGATGAAGTGGGAGTCTATAACCAGAACGCCAGTGGCCAGCCGATCTACAACTGGTCGTATGTAGACCAGATCTACGATGGCCTGCTGGAGAACGGCGTCCGTCCCTTTATAGAGCTGAGCTTCATGCCGCGCGCGCTGGCCGCATCACTTCAGCCGCACGCTTTCTGGTACAAACCCTTCCCTTCTCCGCCGATAAGTTATGAGAAATGGGAGGAGCTGGTTTACCGGTTCGCGGCACACCTGGTGGAGCACTACGGCGCCGGCGAAGTGGAACAGTGGTATTTCGAAGTTTGGAACGAACCGAACATCGACTTTTGGACCGGCCAGCCCAAGCAGGCGACGTACTTCGAGTTGTACGATCACGCGGCGCGAGCCATCAAACGGGCCGATCCCAGATTGCGCGTGGGAGGGCCGGCCACCGCGCAAGCCGCGTGGATTGACGCCATGATCGCGCACTCGGTTGAGGCGCACGTTCCGCTCGATTTTGTATCCACGCACGTCTACGCCAACGACAGCGCCGAGGACGTTTTTGGAACGCACGAGCAGATTTCCAGGCGCGACATGGTGGCTCGCGCGGCGCGCAAGGTCTTTGATGAAGTGCAAGCATCGGCGCGGCCGCAGCTGCCGATCCATTGGACCGAGTACAATGCCAGCTATAAGAACGAGATCGATGTCACTGACTCGGCTTTCATGGGACCCTGGCTGGCCAACAACATCAGTATGTGCGACGGCCTGGTCACCACCATGTCCTACTGGACTTTTTCCGACGTTTTTGAGGAGCAAGGCGTAGTGAAGACTCCCTTCTACGGAGGTTTCGGGCTGATCGCCGAGGGTGGAATTCCCAAACCGGCGTTCAACGCGTTCGCCCTGCTGCACCGGCTGGGCGACCGGCGCATTCAGCCCGATCTCCAAGACGCGCTGGTGACGAAACGCGCCGACGGCACCTTAGTACTTGCGGTTTGGAACTATGCCTCGCCTGCTGAGAGCGGCTCCGCCCACCGGATACTGATTCATGTGAATGGCATGACTGGTTCGCCGCGTTTTCACGTAGAAATCGTGGATCGCGAGCATGGCTCGGCGCTCCAGGCCTGGCGCGCCATGGGCAGCCCAAGCAATCCGACCAGCGAGCAGTACGCGCGGCTAAAGCAAGCCGCGACGGTAACCCAAAAGCTGGATGGGCCGTCTTTTATCCTTCCTGCCCAAGGTCTAGCACTGGTCGAGGTTCAGCCTGAATGAGCGGCTCGCTGAAGCACTGTGTTGTCATACCGGCCCTAGCCGTGACACTGGCCGCAGTTGTTTTGCGGGCCGATGACCCCGTCCCCGCGGCCAAAATCTCGGCTTCGGACCGGGCCTTTCTGGAAGACCTGGAGCGCCGCAGCGTGCTGTACTTTTGGGAACAAGCCGACCCCAGCACCGGCCTAGTCCTGGATCGCGCCAACGCCGACGGAGGCCGCGCCAAGGGACCCAGCCGCGAGGTTTCCAGCATTGCCGCCACGGGTTTTGGGCTTACCGCAGTGTGCATTGGCAGCGAACACGGCTGGATTCCCCGCAAAGACGCGATCGCGCGCGTTCGAACCACGCTGGATTTCCTGGCAAACAAAGCCGAAGCGGAGCACGGTTGGTTTTACCATTGGATGAACGCCGCCAACGGTGAACGCCGCTGGGACAGCGAGACCTCGTCCGTAGATACTTCATTTCTATTGGCGGGAGTGCTCACCTGCAGCTCCTATTTTTCTCAAGATCCTGAGATCTCCCGGCTGGCGCAGGAAATTTTCGAGCGCGTCGATTTCCAATGGATGTTGGATGGCGACCCACTGCTGCTTTCCCACGGCTGGAAGCGCGGCAAGGGCTTTCTGAAATACAAGTGGGACTTTTACAGCGAGGCCTCACTGCTGTACTTGCTGGCTATCGGTTCACCCACTCATCCCATCAGTTCGGAATCGTGGTATGGATGGCAGCGGCCATATTACTCCTATGACTCGTTTGACTTCATCAGCGGAGGCCCGCTGTTCACGCATCAGTATTCCCATGCCTGGATCGACTTCCGAAACCGCCGTGACCGCGGCTTCATCGATTTCTATCGAAATTCCGTGAACGCGACGCGCGCCAATCGCGCTTATTGCGCGAACTTGAAGGACCAGCTTCCCAATACTTTCGGCCCGCAGATTTGGGGAATCACCGCCTCGGATGGCCCTAAAGGTTATCGAATTTATGGCGAAATCAAGGCTTTCGAGCCGGTGGACGGAACGGTGGCTCCCAGCGCGGCCGGAGGGTCGCTCATGTTCACGCCCGATATTTCGATTCCCGCTCTGCGCGATATTCGGGAGCGATACGGCGATCAAGTGTACCGGCGCTACGGGTTTGTCGATGGCTACAATCCGACGGCGAAATGGTTTGACAGCGATGTGGTGGGCATCGACGTAGGCATAACGCTGTTGAGCGCGGAGAACTTGCTGACCGGGGATGTCTGGCGCTGGTTCATGAGCAACGAAGCGATTTCGCGCGGCATGGATCTGGCGGGCTTCAGCGCGCCTCCCCAACCCGAGCAGCCCGCTCCGAAGAAGAAAACGGCCGCCAAGACGGCTCACAAACGGTCCACTCCGCACAAAATCTGATCGGCCAGATTCACTCGACCTAGGCAGCCGCTTGCTCGTTGGTTACCAGCTCGGCCAGGGGTGACATGCGCTCTTCCAGGAGGAATTCGGTAGCCTGCACGCGCGGGTCGGAATGAAACCGCTCCTGCATCCGTCCGCCCAGCAGCGCATTATCGATAGCCGACAAAATCATGCCTTGGTGATGCGCCATGTGAGAGCGGACCAGTTCAACGCCCTTGCGCGCAGCAGCGGAATAGTCCAGCGACTCGAAGAATCCGTGCCGGTGCATACAACCCAACGCGGCGAGCCAGCGCAGATTAGCAGTGGCTTGCCGGGCATCGACACCCAAGGCCAGCATGCTGGCATAGGGCGCAATCACCAGGCTCTGCGAGTGATCGCGCTGTAGAGAGAGCGCCGGAACTCCGAACGCTTGATATTGATACTGGCTCAGATGATCGCGGACCGAGTGCCCCGCTTCTGAAATCCCCCAGGGAACATTCCGTTCTCGCGCGTAGACTTGCTGAATCCGTACCGCGCCGCGGAGAGCGCGGCCCAGCAGCGTGTTTTCATGCATTCGAAAATGCAGCATTGGCATCAGGTATTCAAACATCGTGCCGCTCCAGGAGACCAGCGTCCGGTGGTTGCGATAGGCGGTGAGCTTCCGCCCCAGTTTGAACCAGGCCTCGCGCGGGAGATGCCCTTTGGCGATGCCCAGGAAAACGGCGGTGCGGGCCTCGGAGGCGAGCAGGTCGTAGCAGGCTTCGTCAGCACGCTCCGCTGACACATCCACGCCGATGCGCAATTGGGTGCGGCCCTGGTGGCAGAGGAACGTGAAATCCATTTCGTCGAAATACCGGAAGGCATCCGAACAAATGCTATCGAGTTCCTGAATCGTCTCGACCGCAGCTTTGGCTTCCGACAGCCGCTGGAGCAAGCGTCCTAGCGTTTCACGCAATCCGGGATAGAGCGGCGCGGAGTTCGCCAGCCGCTCTATCAACCGGTCACGGATGCGCTCGTACTGCCGCGGAAGCCCGGCGAGGACCGGAACCGGGCTGAGTTCCGCCATGAGCGCAGTCAAACTCGAATCGCGAACGTTCAGGCGCAACTCGGATTCGAACTCGGGAGCGAGCCATGGCGCCAAAGCATACAGTTCCGTTAAAAGCGCAGCGGTTCGGTCGGCGAGCAGATGATTCCAATACCTTAGTTCTTCCAACTTCGAATCGCTGTTCCGGCCGTCACGCCGGGCGCAAGCGTGGATCAGACACTCTTGTATGCGCGCCACCAGGCCGCTGGCTTCATCGAGCACGCTCTCCCAGTAGAACAAGTCCGCGGGCTCGCTCTCTAACTGCCGCAGGAGGGCGGCGATGACACGCATGAGCGACACGCTTCTGAGAGACGATGGAAGCTCTTCCCTAAGCCGCAGTACGTGATCGCGCAGGCCGGCCAGCGTGTGCGGGCCGAGCAACGGCTGCTTCTTGAGCGCCAGCAGGCCTTGCCGCAGAGTGCATAGCGAGGCCGCCAGGTTTCCGCTGTCGACGCTGGACACATAGCGTGGAGCCAGCGGGCTCAAGCTGGTGGTGTCGTACCAATTGTAGAAGTGCCCGCGGTAGCGCGGCATCTCCGCCATGGTGTCGAAGATCCGCCGCAGCGAACTGGAAAGCTCGCCGATGGAGATGTAACCGAAATCGTGCGCGGCTAAGTGCGCGGTGAGCTGCAGACCGAGGTTGGTGGGTGAGATGCGATTTGCGGCCAGCGGCGGATCCAACTGCACGTTGTCCGGAATCAGCCAATGCCGTGCGGCGTCGTTGTGATCCGCGAAAAACCGCCACGTTCTCAAAGCGGCCTGGCGCAGGAACGTGCGATCGGTATCCGACAGGGGCCTGGAGCGAGGGGGCGCCTGGTTGAGCCACCAGGCAGCCAGCGGCGCGAGAATCCAAAGCTCCAGAATGAGACACACGGCCACGTTCAGGTTTCGCGAGCTGAACAAAAACAGGATTGCGCCGGCGCTGGCAAGGTACAGATAAATTTCCACGATTCCGGGGTTTGTTCGGGCGGACTCCGACTGCGCCATGGTTTCCCATTCGAGCAGCTTGCGGTGCGTAACAAATCGGCGATACAACGTGCGTGCGATGGCGTCGGCCATCAGGCAGGCCTGATGGGGAAGAAAAACGAGAGCTAGCAGCGTGTCGCGGTGGCCGCGCGCCAGCCGCGCCGCCAGATCCTGCGCGAAGGGCGACAAGTTCTCGCCGGTCGTCTTCAGCACGCTGAGCAGGATGTCGACGTAGGAGGGTAGCTGCAACAGCGCCAGCACCATCAGGGTCCAACGCACGGAGTGGCTGGAGGAAATCCAGCCAGCCAGCAACAGCGCCAGCAGCGTGACTTCGGCCAGGCTTCTGCGGAGATTATCGAACAACTTCCAGCGCGCCAGCACACCCAGCGGCCGCGAGACCAACCAAGGTAAGAGCTGCCAGTCTCCTCGAGCCCAGCGATGTTTTCGCTTGCAGAACGCCTGATAGGTTGCCGGATAGTCTTCCACCAGCTCGACGCTCGGCAGGAAACCAGTGCGGACGTGCTCGCCCTCAATGAGGTCGTGGCTCAGAATCGCGTTGTCGGGGAAGCGGTCCCCCACGGCTGCATCGAAGGCGCGAAGGTCGTAGATACCCTTTCCGGTGAAGCTGGTGAGCCCGAAAAAATCCTGATACACATCGGAAACGGCGGTGGCATACGGATCGAATCCGGCCATCCCGCTGAAGATTTGCGAGAACAGCGAACGGCCGGCGGATTCCATGCTCACCGACACGCGGGGCCGGATCAATCCATAACCTTCCGCGACCGTTTTATTCGCGGGATTCAGCACCGGCCGGTTGAGCGGATGGGCCATGCCGGCGATCAGCTTGGCCGCCGTATCGCGCGGTAATTGGGTGTCGGCATCGAGCGTGATGACATACCGGATTTCCGAAAAGCGCGCCCGGTTACCGATCACGACGTCGAAGTGGTTTGCTTCGCCCAGCAGAAGCTTGTTCATGCTGTTCAGCTTGCCGCGCTTGCGCTCGTGCCCCATCCACGTGGATTCTTTGGGATTCCATTGGCGAGAGCGGTGGAACAGATAAAACGGGCCCTGCGCCGGGGTGCCATAACTGGCATTGAGCCGGTTAATTCCCTCCACGCAGATGTCCAGCACTGAATCGGCCGGGGTCTCGCGCTGATCCGCATCCGGGAAATCCGTGACTAATGCGAACAAGAGGTTTGGATCGCGATTGGCGAGGTAGCGGATCTCGAGGTTCTCCACCAACCTCGCGGCCACCTCGGGTGACAGCAGCAAGGCCGGAACCGCGACCATGGTTTGAGACGAATCCGGGATTCCCTGGGAAAAATCCAGGCTGGGCAGCGGCCGGGGCTCTACACAGTGACAGACCACGGAGTTCACCACCTCGAGCGCGATCTGGCTGGCGGGAATCAGAAGCAAGCCGAGCATCCACCACGGTAAGGGTCCAGCGAAGCGATCGAACAGGCCTACGATCAGCGCCGCGACGATCATGAAACTGGACGCGTAAAGCAACCCAGGCCAGCGTTCGATCAAGCGGCCGGTCAGCGAGCCGAGCGAAGCTTTCGAGCCCAGCGACCGCGCGAAGTCGGGCGCGCCGGCGCCGATCAGATGATAGCCGACGTGGGTTTCAATCTCCCGGACGCCGCTGCGAGACAGCATCCTGGCCGAGCGCTCAACCACGGCTTCGGCAACGGCCAGCTCAGTCCGCCGCGATCGCCTCGCCAGTTTCTCTATCTCGTGGCGATAGCGGTCCCGTGTTTCAAAATCCATGCGCGGGTAGATCCCCGCCGGATCCGCCCGTAACGCGATTTCCACCAGCGAAACAGATTCGACGAACTCCCGCCAGGACACATTTTCGAACGAACGCAGGCTTTGAATGCAGGAGGAAACCACCGGTTCGGAATCCATGTCCGCGCAAAGTTTCTCCAGTAAGGCGAACCGCAGCATGCTCGAGAACGCCCACAGCTCGCACAGCTTCAGAGAACGATGCTGGCGCAGATCCTCCGCCAGCGCCGGCATGTTCTCATTGGTCAATGGACTGGTGGCCCGCGCAGCTTCCTCGGCGGCGATGCGATAGATGCAGGGCTCGTTACCGGAAGGGCTTTTTCCCGCTCTCAGCAGCTTTCGTATGTAGGCCGGGCGCAGATTGCGCCTGGTGTCTCGAATCTGGAGCTGCAGGAATGAAACATTCTCTTGCAACCAGCGATCGGCCGGCTGGGTCGGGCCGGTCTTGCTCAAAGCCCGCATGCGAGCTTGAAGCGCACGAGCGCAGAGCTGCAACCGTTGAGCAACTCCATGCGAGCCGGACAGCGGAGAGAATAACCCGCGCGGCGAAGCGTCGATCGCGATGGATGGTGCGCTCATTGGTAGTTGGCGGCTTGCAGTTTGAAGAGCCGGGCGTACTGGCCGCCGGTTGTCACCAGATGATCGTGCGTGCCCTGTTCGCGAATCTTGCCGTCTTCGAGCACCACGATTCGATGCGAACGCCGGACGGTTGAGAAACGGTGCGAGATCAGGATCACCATCTTGCCCTCCGCCAGGTCCGCGAAGCGGGAAAACACTTCGTATTCGGCGACGGCATCCAGCGCCGCCGTTGGTTCGTCCAGAATCAGAATCTGCGCGTCCCGCAAATAGGCGCGCGCCAGCGCAAACTTCTGCCACTCCCCGCCGGACAAATCCACACCGCCTTCGAAGCGCCGCCCGAGCACTTGGTCCAGACCATCTGGAAAGCGCTCCAGCATCGCATCGGCCCGGCTCTTCTTGGCGGCTGTCCAGAGCGCCGCATCAGCGCCCAACTCCGCGATGCGGCCGACGCCGATGTTGAGCCGGGCCGCAAAATCGTAACGGACGAAATCCTGGAAGATGACGCCGATCTGGTTCTGCAGGTGTTCCATGCGGTAGTCGCGCAGATCTACGCCATCCAGCAAAATCGCTCCGCCGGTGGGATCGTACAGGCGCGCCATCAGCTTCACGAGCGTAGTTTTGCCTTGACCGTTCTCGCCGACCAGGGCCAGATGTTCCCCCGGCGCGATTCTGAGGTTCAGCGAGTTGAGGATCATCCGCGCCGACCCCGGATACTGAAACGATACGTTGCGAAATTCGAACCCATCGCGGATGGCGCGGGGGGCGGGCAACGCTCCCGGCTTAGACTGGATGCTGGGCTGGACTGCCAGGAAATCCACCAGGTCGGTCAGGAAAAGCGACTGGTCCGAAATATGGGAGAACAAGGAAAACACCGACTGCAATTGAGTGCTCGAACCGGCCAGGGCTCCGGCCAGAGCCGTCAAGGTGCCGATGCTGATCTCGCCCAGGAATGTGCGCCAAACCAAATAGGCATAGGCGCCGTAGTAACCCAGCGAGCCAACAGCGGCTAACACGGAACCCCACCACAGCCGTTTGCGCGTCAAGCGGATGTTTCGCTGGATGATGCCGTCGGTGAGTTCGGCGTAACGGTCGTGGAAGAATCCGCCCAGCCGGAACAGCTTGACCTCTTTCGCGCTCTCTTTGCTGGTTCCCAGGATGCGCAGATAATCCAGTTCCCGGCGGATCGGCGTCAGGCTGTGAGCCAGCGCGTAACCCAAGAACGCGAAGTGGCTTTCGCCGGTGAAAGCCGGCACGACGCACAGCACTAACAGCAGGAACAGCCCGGGCGAATAGGCGATCACCCAAGCCGACAGCGATACGAGCGTGATGATCTCCAGCACCAGCCGTCCCATGGAGTTCAGCATGCCGATCCGGTCGGTGGCTTGTTGGCGCGCGCGCTCCAGCTTGTCCTGGAACGCTGGATCCTCGAGACGAGCCAGGTCCAGGCGCGCGGCGTGGCGCATCACGCGCAGGCTCACTTCGCGGGTAAACTCGTCGGCCAGGCGGGCATCGGTGTAGTCGATGGCGCGGCTTAGCAGGCTGTTGAGCGCGGCCAAAGCGAATACCGCGGCCAAGAGCCACCACAGCGTAACGGGGATCGGCCCCGGGTGTTTCACCGCGCCTACGAGCAGATCCATGATCCACTTGGAGAGCGCCAGAACGCAGACGGGAACCAACGCGCTGGCCACACGCAACGCCAGGCCGCCCGCCACCACCGCGGGAGCAGCCTCCCAGATCAGATGTAAGACCGGAGGCAGGTTTTTTAGCGCGGCGGTACGCTGCCGCCACCTGGGCTTGGAAGAAGAATCGTGCAAGGGAACCTTTCGCCGCTGTAACGGTTAGCAGCGGCATCAAATCGTCGGTAAGCTTTAAGCAAGCCGAAGGCCCAAGCAACAGAGGTTGCTGGGATTCTGACAACACCTTAGTACTTAGGCTGTTAAGCGAATTTCTGGAACGCAGGCCGGAATTAGCGCATCAAATGCGGGTGCAATTTCTCCCATCGTGCAGGAAGTTGCTTCCAGGTTCGCGCCGCTTGGCCGACGCAATTATCGACGGCTCTCCTGGAGGTTACGTTGCGCCGCGCGAGGCAACTCATCGAACAGCGACGTGAACACAGCGTTGGTCCAGCCGAAGCCAGCTTCGTTGCTGCGGTATCCGTACCGCAAGCTGCTTCCGACTGCGGCAGTGCCTTTCACCACGTTGTATTTTTCCTCCAGTGTACCGTACTTGGCAAAATTCCGCAGCACTAACGACAGAAATTTCTCCGAAACACGGTCTGCTTCGCGCGAATAGCCGTAGCGGCGCAGCCCTTGGACTGCGATCCACTCCAGCGGCGCCCAACCGAAGGGCGCGTCCCATTGATCTCCGCTCTTGAACTGACTGGTCTCAAGACCGCCCGGGCGCTCGAACTTCGCCAGGTTCGCCACCACCGACGCGGCTTGTTCCGGGCTGGCGATTCCAGCCCACAGCGGGTAGAACGTGGTGAGAAACGGGTAGTGGCGCACTCGGCGATGAACGAAATCGTAGTCGTAATAAAGGCCGTCCGGCGCGTCCCACATCAACCGGTTCACCTGCTGGGCGCGCCGCGCCGCGCGCTCGCGCCACGCGCCCGCGTCCGTATCGCGATGCAACACGCTTAGTATTTCGGCGGTCTGCATCTCCATCAGATACAGGAGCGAGTTTAGGCATACCGGATTGTAGTGGATGATATCCACGCTGAAGGGGCCGAACCGGCTGGAAGGATCGAAACCCGATTCGCGCATGGAGCGGTCGCCCTTGTAAAAGAGCGGCGTGAGCTGATCGGTCGCGGCGTTGTAGTATTGCGTCACATCGTAATCGGCGATTTTGTGGCTCCGAAAATATTGGCGGACCAGATCGTAATCGGTCCGGCCGTGCGCGTCGTGTTCGGAGGCCACTACTTCCGGAGCGGGGCCTTCGCCCAGATCGAAATAGCGCGACAAGCCCGTTTCGGGAATCAAGTGCGGCTCGCGAGTCCAATAGCGATAGTAAGTTTCAATAGCGGGAACTGCGTCTTCGAGCCATCGCCGGTCGTGAGTATGGTTGTATACGGCCAGAATCATTCCGGTCAGCAAGGGCGGTTGCGAGCGAGTCAGATAGTAAGTCCGGTTCGCGTTCAGGATCTTGCCGTATTCCCGAATTTCGTACAGGAAATTATCGGCCATGTCCTGGGCAAGGGCGACGTCGTCGTCCCGTAGCAAGCCCATCTGGATGAAGAAGCTGTCCCAGCCGTACATTTCGTTGAAGCGTCCGCCGGGAACCACGTAAGGGCGCGGCAGATAGAGTAGCCCCTGCTCGCGGATGTTCAGTGGATCATCCGGGAGTTGCCGCAGCTCGATTTTCTCGAAATCGCCCGATGGCATGTCGCTGCGAAGTTGCTGTGCCGCGCGGGAGAAATCGTTCTTCGCGATGTAGACGGGCCAGCGTCCGTTGACAGAGGGTTTGAACTTTGGATCGGCCGCAGCGGAGGCGAGGTCCTGATTCGATCGCGTCAACCGGGTCCAAGTCTGTTTGATGTAGACGAAGATCGAAGGTGAGACCGGAGCGGCCGAGAGCGCGAAGAAGGCCACGCCGGCAAGAGCGATGCTGAGCCGCCGCTTGGCCAAATCAGTTACCGGAGCGGGGCCGCTCGGAGGTTTCAACTTGGCCGAGTTTAGCCACGCCTGTGAAGTCTAGCTTGCGGAGGCGTTAGCTGGAGGGAAAGCCCAATGTCGCACAATCTGCGACACCACGTGGCCATATTCTTCCAGATCCGTTGGTTTTTGCACGAAATCCTTGGCGCCGAGTTCGAACGCGCAGCGCCGGTCCTGAGGACTGGCGGAGGAACTGAACACAACGAACGGAATGGTGGATTGGCTGCACTCCAGCACCGACAGGCCGGAGATTTTCGGGACATTCAAATCGAGGATCACCAGGTCCGGATGGAAATGGCGCTCAGCCAGTATCTGGACCGCCTGCTTGCCATCCACAGCGATGTGGAGATTGATCGGAAATTGCTCGTCGGCTAAGGCCTGACGCACCAGGAGCACGTCGCCGGCATTATCTTCAACAAGAAGTATTTCGATGGGTTTCGTCATCATACGTCTCTGGCCCGCTTTGATAGTACCGCCAAGCTGGAACTTTTGCCAGTTCTTTCTAAAGGGGATCAATGATATTCTATTCAATTCGTTGATTCCAAACAGCGCTCAACAGGCTGCCAGCACTGGCACCGCGCTGGGCCTGACTCGGCGAACGACGGGCATTGCTCGGAGTAGACGCTGGGGAAGCTGAAAGGTTTCTTGGCCGATCATTTAGCGGCGGAACCGTAACTGGTGGGTCAAATTATTCCGAAATCAAGCCATTGCGCGCCGCAAACGCCGCCAGCTCGGCGATGGAGCGCACGCCCAGCTTCTTCTTTACCTCGTAACGATGGAAGTTCGCGGTTTTTATGGAAATGCCTAGAATGCCGGCCACCTCTTTGCTGCTGTGCCCCTCGGCGATAAGCTGGAGAACCTCCCTTTGCCGATCGGTGAGCCCGGTGGTCTCACGCCGGGCCGGCGCCGCCCAGACCGCGTTGGGCCCCAGCGCCGGGCTCATGTAGATCTGTCCTTCCAGCACCGTTCGAATGGCCGGCAGCAGTTCTTCGGCCGCCGAAGTCTTCAATACGTATCCGCACGCGCCGATGCTCATGGCCTCCCGAACGTACATGCCGTTGGAGTGCATGCTGACGAACAGCAGTTTGGCGCGGGGCCAGGCTTGCCGGATCTGGCGGGCGGCCTCGATTCCGTTCAACAACGGCATGCCGATGTCCAGGACAATGAGGTCGGGACGCAACCGCAAGGCCTCTGTCACCAGCGTTCTGCCGTCGCTCACTTCTCCAACCAGTTCATGCTCGCGGCGAATCACGCTGCGCATTCCTTCCAGCGTGATGGAATGATCGTCGGCGAGCAGCAATCTAGCTCTCATATATTAATCCCCCCCGGCGATCGATCAGCACCTCGGCAAAAACCTTCGTGCCCTTACCCGGCTCGGAGTTAATTGAAAGTTTGCCGTTTGCCAACTCCACGCGTTCCCGCATGCTGGCGACGCCCAGGCCGACCGAGCCCTTGAGCGCTGACGACCGAAATCCGTCACCGTCATCCTCCACGCGAAGCCGGATATGATTGTCCATGCGATCCAGAGACACCGTCACCTTCCGCGCGTGGGAGTGTTTCAC
>DATJWJ010000237.1:0-7482 GCA_035501355.1 Bryobacteraceae bacterium
GCCAGCGGCACCGGCAACAACGGCAGCGCGTTCGGCGGAATTAGCGGGAACACTCCCTGGTACAACCTGACCATTGGCCTCGCGATGCTGATCGGCCGCTTCCTGTTCCTGATCCCAATCCTGGCAGCAGCGGGCAGCCTGGCCGCCAAGAAGAAAATCCCGGTCACCAGCGGCACCTTCCCCACGCACGGCCCGCTGTTTGTGGGATTGCTGGTCGGCACGGTCGTCATCGTCGCCGTCCTGACCTATTTCCCAGCGGTATCGCTGGGGCCGATCATCGAACACTACCTGATGTACAGCGGCAAGCTATTCTCGATGATCCTGCCGCTGGGGAGCTAAGCCATGACTACAATGACAACAGAGCCCGTGACCTCAGCACCCATGCCGCCGGTGGATTCCACGTCCCTGCTGCCGAAAAAGCTGCTGCGCGCGCGGCCGCTGTTCGACCCCGAGATTGTCCGGCGTGCCACTCTGGCTTCGTTCGCGAAATTGAACCCCGTGACGCTGATGAAAAATCCCGTCATGTTCGTGGTCGAAGCGGGCGCCGCGCTCACCACCGTGTTCGTGGTCCGGGACATAGCGATGGGAGCGGTGGGAATCGGATTCGGCGTCCAGATCGCGCTGTGGCTCTGGTTCACGGTGCTGTTCGCGAATTTCGCCGAGGCTATGGCGGAAGCTCGCGGGAAAGCCCAGGCCGACAGCCTTCGCAAGACCAAGACTGATGTCATCGCCAAGCGCTTGGCGTCGAACGAGAAAATCGAACAGTGTGCCGGCTCGGCCTTGCGAGCAGGCGACGTAGTAGTCTGCGATGCGGGCGACCTCATCCCCGGCGACGGCGAAGTGGTGGAAGGCATCGCCACAGTAGACGAATCCGTCATCACCGGAGAAAGCGCGCCTGTGATTCGCGAATCCGGCGGAGATCGTAGCGCCGTCACCGGCGGCACGCGCGTGCTTTCAGATCACATCAAGATCCGCATCACCTCTAATCCTGGCGAGACTTTCCTGGATCGCATGATCGCGCTGGTGGAAGGCGCCGAGCGCCAGAAGACCCCCAATGAAATCGCCCTCAATATCCTGATCGCAGGTTTGACTCTGATCTTCCTGCTCGCGGTAGTGACGCTGCAGCCTTACGCGGTGTTCAGCGTGGCGCAAGCCAAGGCCGGGACCGTGCCCAGCGTGGCGGTTTTGGTTTCGCTGCTGGTCTGCTTGATTCCGACCACCATCGGCGGGTTGCTGTCGGCCATCGGAATCGCGGGCATGGACCGCGTCATGCAGCACAACGTGCTCGCCATGAGCGGCAAGGCCGTGGAAGCCGCCGGCGACATCAATTCGCTGCTGCTCGACAAAACCGGCACCATTACGCTCGGCAACCGACAGGCGGTGGAGTTCCTGACCATCACCGGAGTGGACGAAGAAGAGCTGGCCGACGCGGCGCAGCTCTCCAGCCTGGCCGATGAAACCCCCGAAGGCCGCTCGGTGGTGATCCTGGCTAAGGAAAAATACGGCCTGCGCGGGCGCCACATTCCAGAAAACGAAGCCACCTTCATTCCGTTCTCCGCCTACACTCGGATGAGCGGCGTGGATTTCGCCGGACGCGCATTGCGCAAGGGCGCCACCGAAGCAATCTGCCGTTTCGTGACCGAGCGCGGCGGCGAAGTTCCTCCGTATTTCCAGGAAATGAGCGACCGCATCGCGCGCAGCGGCGGCACACCTCTGGCTGTGTGCGACGGCAAACGGCTGCTCGGCATCATCCATCTCAAGGACATCGTGAAGGGCGGCATGAAGGAGCGCATCGCTCAGCTGCGCAACATGGGCATTCGCAGCGTCATGATTACCGGCGACAACCCGCTCACCGCCGCGGCCATCGCATCCGAAGCCGGAGTCGACGATTTTCTGGCCCAAGCCACGCCTAAAGACAAGCTCGAGTACATCAAGAAAGAACAGTCGGCCGGCCGCCTGGTGGCCATGACGGGCGATGGCACCAACGATGCGCCCGCGCTGGCGCAAGCCGACGTCGGCCTGGCCATGAACACCGGCACCACGGCCGCCAAGGAAGCCGGCAACATGGTGGATCTCGACAGCAATCCCACCAAGCTCATTGAAGTGGTGGCCATCGGCAAGCAGCTGCTGATCACGCGCGGCGCATTGACTACCTTCTCGATCGCCAACGACGTCGCAAAATATTTCGCCATCATCCCGGCCATGTTCATGGCGACCTATCCGGCGCTTGGCAAGCTCAACATCATGGATCTGCATACGCCGCAAAGCGCGGTGCTGGCGGCCGTGATTTTTAACGCGCTGATCATCATCGCGCTGGTTCCGCTCGCTCTGCGGGGCGTAAAATACCGGCCGGTCGGCGCCGCGGCCCTGCTGCGCCGCAACCTGCTGCTGTGGGGCATCGGCGGCATCCTGGTGCCCTTCCCCGGCATCTGGCTGATCGACCAGATTCTGGTGGGGCTGCATCTGGCATAGGAGAAATTATCATGTGGTCACAACTTTCGCCTGGACTTCGAATCAACATTTTTCTGACTATTCTGCTGGGCGTGATCTATCCGCTCGCGATCACGGGCATCTGCCAGGTGGTCTTCCCGCACCAGGCCAACGGTAGCCTGATTACGCAAGGCGACAAGGTGGTCGGCTCCGAGCTGATCGGACAAAATTTCACCAAGCCGGAGTATTTCCAGCCGCGGCCCTCGGCGGCGGGCAACGACGGCTATGACGCTACCGCTTCGGGTGCATCCAATTACGGACCGACCAATCAAAAGCTGATCGATCGGGTGACAGCGTCAGTCGAAAAATTCCGGAAAGAGAACCCGGGCTACCGCGGCCCGATTCCAGCCGATTTGCTCACAGCGTCCGCCAGCGGATTGGATCCGGACCTCAGCCCGGATTCGGCTCACGCGCAGGTCCCGCGGGTCGCCAAAGTGCGCGGCATTTCCAGCGATCAACTGGACCAGCTGGTAGCTCAGTTCACCCAGCAGCCGGATCTCGGGGTTCTGGGCGAATCGCGCGTCAACGTACTCAAGCTGAACCTGGCGCTAGACCAGCAATTCCCGCGCAAACAAGCCGGCCTGAACAGGTAAACGTGGCTAAGTAAGCAAAAGAGCCGTGGCTCCGATCACGGCACCGGCCAGGCCAGCGCCCATCGCTCCATACCAGATGAACGCGCGCTTGGCCAATATCGCCAGCGACGCGAATACGATCGCGATCTCCAGAAACACCTCGCCGAAATGCAGCCGGAGAGCCTGATGGCCCCGCAGTTCACTCTCCTTGACCAGCGCCTGCGCCTCTTTTTGAATCTCTTCGTCGTCGCTACGGTATTTCTCGGCGTTCCGGGCGTACTGCTTGGTCAGGGCGTCGTTCTTCAGGGAGGCAAACAGGTCGCCGGCTAACTCCGATTGGTAGCGGCGAATCGACTTGGCTTGATAGTAAGCCCACTGATCCGATGCCTTCTGCTGGTTGAGCAGTTCTTCGGTAGTCGCGATGTGCCCAAGCACGGAGACTACCGCCAGCACGGCGGCGATGATCGCCATGGTCGCAGCAACCTTCTTGTCGAAAGGCTCGCGGGCGTGCTCGGCGTGCTCTTGAAGTTCTTCGGCGGAGGACATGCCTACATCATAGACCCCCGAGCCGGCCATGCAACGCGATGTAACGTCCGTTAATAGTGTGCTGACGGGATATCTTTGACGGAAGCGAGAATGATAAGTTCGAAATAGCCGGTGATCTTCCGGCTCCGCCGTATCAACGCGACGAGTGTTGCCAAAGATCAAGCTGTCAGACAGTTTGGCAGGCGCTCGGTCGAGTTGTGTGTAGTGCGCACCGGATATGAATAGCATCTCGGCGCCGTTCATCAAGCGCCCAGTAGCCACGACGTTATTGATAGTCGCGGTCTTGCTGGCTGGCGCGTTGGCTTACACCTTATTGCCGATGGCGCCGCTGCCTCAAATTGATTTTCCTACCATCTATGTCAGCGCCACACTGCCGGGAGCAAGCCCGGAAGTAATGGCCGCGTCGGTAGCCACCCCGCTTGAAAAACAATTCACTCGCATCGCGGGCGTGACTGAAATGACCTCATCGAGCTCGGTCGGCTCGGCCGGTGTGGTCCTGCAGTTCGATCTGAGCCGGGACATCAACGCCGCCGCGCGCGACGTACAAGCAGCTATTAACGCCGCGGCCGGCTACTTACCGTCGAATCTGCCCAACAAACCTCACTACCGCAAGGTGAATCCAGCGGACGCGCCCATCCTCATCCTCTCGATGACTTCTGACATTGTGCCCAAACCGAAGTTGTATGACATCGCTTCCTCGATTTTTGCGCAGAAGCTGTCGCAGGTTAAGGGCGTGGGCCAGGTTGGTGTGGGTGGAAGCTCGCTGCCGGCGGTACGCGTGGAGGTGAACCCTCAGCCGGTTTCAGATTACAACGTCGGGCTGGATGAGATCGGGACATTCCTGCAAGGCGCCAACGCGAACAGGCCGCAAGGGGAAATTTCCGACGATGACACGACCTGGACGCTCTCGGCCACCGACCAGCTCTTGCAGGCCAAAGATTACCAAAATCTGATTGTGGTCTATAGAAAAAATGCACCCGTCCGGCTGTCGGATCTGGGCCGCGTGGTGGATGGAACCGAAGACGTCCGCAATATGGGGTTGTCGAACGGAAAGCCGGCCGTAATGCTGTATATCAGCCGCCAGCCGAACGCCAACATTGTCGACACGGTGGACCGGATCAACGCGTTGTTGCCTCAATTTCGCGCTTCGCTGCCGCCGAATGTTCAACTCAACATCGACTCGGACCGTACTCGAACCATCCGCTCCTCGGTGCACGATGCGCAGCGGAACATGATCATCTCCGTCCTGTTGGTGATCCTGGTGGTGCTGGTGTTTCTGCGAAACGTGCAGGCCACGATCATTCCAGGTATTGCGGTTCCCGTTTCGTTGATTGGCAGCTTCGGCGTTATGTACCTGTGCGGATATACGCTGGATAATCTGTCGCTGATGGGGTTGGCCATCGCCACGGGCTTTGTAGTTGACGACGCCATAGTGGTGATCGAAAACATATCGCGCCACATCGAAAACGGGATGACCCCCATGGCGGCCGCGCTGCGGGGCGCCCAGGAGATCGGCTTCACGGTTGTCTCCATGAGCATCTCGCTGGTGGCCGTGTTCATCCCCATTCTGCTGATGGGCGGAATCGTAGGACGTCTGTTCCGCGAATTCGCCGTGGTTCTTTCGGTTTCGATTTTCATGTCGCTCGCGGTGTCCTTGACCGCGACTCCCATGATGTGCGCGCGCATGTTGAAGAGCAAGCATGAGCACGGCCGGTTCTACAATTTTTCAGAGCGTATCTTTCAATGGGTTCTGTCCACTTACGCGTCCGGACTGGACGTGGTTTTGAACCACACGGTACCCGTAATCATGGTGATGGGTCTGACCGTGGCTGTCAGCGTCTACCTGTATATCGAGATTCCCAAAGGCTTCTTCCCTCAGCAGGACACGGGGCGGTTACAGGGCAACATACAGGGACAGCAGCACATCTCCTATCAGTCGCTGGTGGAGAAGGCTAAGTGGTTTGAGGAGCAGGTGCGCAACGATCCGGCGGTCCAGGTGGTCAACGTAACCGCCGGCTCAAACGCCGGTGGCCGCGGCGGCGGGAACAACGCCAATATGCACATTCAGCTCAAGCCGCTCGAGGAGCGGGGCGGCATAACATCCGATCAGGTGATCGCCCGCCTCCGCAAAAAGACGGAGAATATGCCGGGAGCCGTGCTGTACCTGCAAAACTCTCAGGACGTCCGGATCGGAGGCCGCCAGAGCAATGCGCAGTACCAGTACACGATACAGACGCAGGACCTGGATCTGCTCTCGCAATGGGGGCCCAGACTGCTGGCACGCTTTTCCCTGCTCCCGCGACTGGTGGACGTCAGTTCGGACCAGCAGAACTCGGGGTTGTCTTCGCAGGTGATTATCGATCGTGACACCGCATCCCGTCTGGGCCTGACGGCGCAGGCCGTCGACAGCGCGCTCTATGACGCTTTCGGCCAGCGGCAAGTCTCGACCATGTATAAAGCGATCAATCAATACCACGTGGTATTGGCGTTGGAACAACAATGGTGGGAGAGCCCCGAGTTTTTGGACAAAATCTACATCCAGACACCTCGCGGCCTGTCGATTCCATTATCGACGTTCGCTCACTTTAGCCAGGGCATCACACCGCTTTCGCTGCCCCATCAAGGACAATTTCCGGCCACCACCATCTCCTTCAATCTTCCCGATGGTGTTTCACTCAGCGACGCGGTGAACGCCATAAACAAAGCCGAACTCGATATGGGAATGCCGGCCAGCATCACGGGCAAATTCGCCGGAACCGCACAGGCTTTTCAGGACTCGCTATCGAGCCAGCCCGTTTTGATTGGCACCGCTCTGTTGGCGGTTTATATCATCCTCGGAATGCTCTATGAAAGCCTGATCCATCCCCTCACCATCATTTCCACGCTTCCTTCGGCGGGTGTTGGCGCGCTGATCGCGCTGGTTCTATTTCGCACGCAGCTAACCATCGTCGCTCTGATCGGCATCATCCTGCTGATCGGGATCGTTAAGAAAAACGCCATCATGATGATCGATTTCGCTCTGGCCGCCGAGCGCAACGAAGGGCTCAGCACGCGCGATGCAATCTTCCAGGCTTGCATGCTGCGATTCCGGCCGATCATGATGACCACTGCCTGCGCTCTGCTGGGAGGTTTGCCGCTAGCGCTGGGACTGGGGTCCGGGTCCGAACTCCGGCGGCCGCTTGGAATCACCATCGTGGGCGGTTTGTTGGTGAGCCAGATGCTGACGCTGTTCACGACGCCGGTAATTTACTTGTCGCTGGACCGTCTGCGCCAGCGGTTCAAAAGCCCAAAGCCCAGTTACCGCCACCGGCCCAGCATCCTTATCCCCGGCGGTTCTACGGGAGACTAATGACGCATATGTTGGTGCTGGAGGAGAGGGTCGAACTCTCATGGACAGTGAAGGCCGCGGGATTTTGAGTCCGATCAGAGGCTTCCCAGCTTCTCCCCCGAAATCCCTGTCTGTCTTATTCTGTGCCGGTTAGCTGGAGTCAGCGAAAAGCCATTTCTTGCTTTTTGACCGTCTTTCACCGGGAGTGCCGCACACAAGTTGGCACACATTAGAGTCCAGACAGGGCACGGCTTGTGTTTGAGATTTGTGGCGCGCGGCTGTGGAACCGCACTCGCGCAAACTAACAGTGTTGTAAACTTTGGTTCAATGAACTTCACCCGGATTGATCCGATAACCATGCCCGGTTGCAGGAGAGGACACCGGTCCTTATAGCCATGACTACAGAACGCTGGGCAGAACTTGCTGCGGTCGCTGCGCTTGCTGGTGCGGTATTCACATTCTTCGCACCTCTGTTCGCGCTTCAGGTTTCAGCATGGCTCGCACGCAGGCAAGAGAAAACTAGGAGGAAATTTGAGGTATTTCAGA
>DATJWJ010000238.1:0-2950 GCA_035501355.1 Bryobacteraceae bacterium
TTCCGCCTTACGAGCATGGGAGGCAAATGCCCGGCGTTAACATAATCGAGCGCCTGTCCAGTGCCCTCGTAATAGCACCAGAACAAGCTCGCAAACCGCTCGAGCGACGTTCTCGTGCGCAAGAGTTCATTGAGCCGCCGCGAAGCCGATTCATGCTCGGCCCTGCCGCCCATCCAGCTGCTGGCGCGTACTGCCCCAAGGAGCAAGCCAACCACCACCGACGCCGGCAGTCCCTTCCCTGACACGTCGCCCAGGACGAGCGCGATCCGGCCCTGGTCGTCTGAGAAGGCATCGTAAAAATCACCGCCGACCTGTTGCGCCGGGGCGCACTCCGCGGCAAAGTCCAAGGTCTCCAGCACCACGTCCGCCGAAGGTAGAAAGTCTCTCTGCACCTGGCGGGCAAGCTCCGTCTGTCGCTCCAACTGCTTCCCCCGGACATAACCGGGAAAGCGAAGCCACAAGACAATCATCGACGCGACGAGCCCGAGCGCTGCCAGGGAACTGACGATCAGATCGCCTCGCAGGCGGCCGAAAGCGGCGGAAGCGCTATCCCGGTACAGCGCTATCTCGATGAACCACGGGACCGGTCGGATACCAGGCATACGCCCCGACTCTCGCGCTCCGGGATCCGGCCGTCGGGCGAATCGCAATTGCAGGAGGGTCAGCTCTACTTTGCCGCGAGCGGTGTTTCGAACCTCAGAGGCCGAGGCCGTTCCGTCGGTGGTTCGCCGCAGGTTCTCAGGTCTGATCGGTGATCCAACCGGGTTTCCATCCTGGATCAGCGCGTTGCCGGCGATGTCGATCACCCGGATCCAAGCGATCTTCAGCGGCTCCTCCTCCCGGATTTCCTTGAGCACCGGGCTCAGGTCCGCGGGCTCCCGAACACCCAACCTCTGAGAACTCCTCTCAATTGTGGCGGTCTGCCGCAGGGCCTGTCTCCGCAATTCGGCTGTGACCAGGATTCTGGAGACCTGGTAATAGGTGGCGATGGATTGAACAAGCAACAGCACCCCAAGCAGGGAGCCGACTGCGAGTGAAAAATGGAACCCGATATTGCGTAGCCTACGCGTCTTCACAGCGCTCCGCGGCGCGGCGGCTTCGAATTCGAGCCGCGCTGGGTGTTGAGGCCGGTTTAAAGCGACAGCATTTCCGCCGCTTTTGACGCCCGGCCGGTTGAAGGAAGGTTGGAATCTGTCGTGGCGCGGGTCAGGCTTGCGGCTTCGGTGGCTTTCTGATCTGGCTCCAATACTCGTCGCTCACGTCTACGTCAATTTCTGGGGCGATGTTTGTAGCATAGAGCGAATCCTGGCCATCCTTGCGCGGGCCTGAAATCCAGTATTCATCACCGGTCGCTACTTCGTAATAATTGGCCTTGAATCCAGCGCCCTTGAGACTTCTGAATTCCTTGCCCTGATAATAAATCGTCGCGCCTGTCTTGGAATACGTTACACGCCCGATTCTCGCAGGGCCGACGAGACCGCCAGCCTTGCATTCGATGTACATGATTCTTGTTTTGTGGGCCATGGGACTTCGTGTTCCCCGCTGATGCCATAATCGCACCCTGCGCACCCGTTCGAGCAAAAACTACAGCTTGCCACCAACGCTCGCCGAGTCGTAGAGCAGGGCGGTGATCCGGATGCCATGCCGGTCTTCAAAGAAAGCAGCCATCAGCCAAGATGCAGTACGCACTCTAAAGCAGTTTCTAAATCTCCCGCCTAACCGTCGCGCTCCGCAGGGTGCGACAACCGCCGGTATGGTCGAACGGCGTTGCCGCTACTGTGAGCGAACGTTCCAGCCGTCGAAGTATCAGCCGGCTCAGTTGGTGTGCAGCGATCCCGGTTGCCGGCGCCGTCGGCGGGCTGAGTACCACCGCCAGAAGATCGCGGCGGACCCGGAATACCGCCAGGTATGCCTGGACAGCCCCGCAGAAATGGCGATCCCGCACCCCGGGCTACTGGCGGCGGTATCGCGAACAGCACCCGGCCGCCGTCGAGCGGAATCGCCAACAGCAGCACGTGCGGGACCAGAAACGGCGGCTGAGCGATCTTGCAAACAACAACTCAGTTTTCGACCTAAAGCTCCCGAATACGACCTCACCGGACTGCCGGCCTCGTGATCGGCGGCCAGCGCACCCGTCTGCGCCCGCGTGCGGACCGGCGCTGTTCACGTCGTCAAAACTGGCGCAATCGCTGCTCTTTTAAACCGGCCTCAACACGCCGGGCTCCGATTTGCTCCATGCCACTGCGTGAACGATTCCCTCCACGAGACGGAAGACCGAGGCCCGGTTCTGCGCAATCACTCTCATCCAGCCCCATGCCCCTTTCGGCTGAAAATAGATGCCCCGGAAGAACATCCGTGCAATCAAGTGGCTGATGTTGTACGGGACGGGCTCATCTGCGATGGACTCGATTGCTCTTGCTGTCTCAGCCGGGCTGTCAGAATGAGACCAGGCGCGCCGAACTTCGGCTTGCACTTCTGGAACGGACATCTTCGACGGCGTGTGTGCCATCTGGAAGGGCGCGAACTCCAGCCAGTGTTTCGGCCGTGTGAGCCGCCCCTCGTCCTCCAGGCGCGCGTAGAGCGGAGTCGCCGGGAAGGGAGTGATCTGCCCGAAGACCGGCAATATGGGCGGCCAGTCTCGCATCTGGGCCAGCGTACGGTCTGCCACGCCAGGCGAATCGTGATCCAGACCAAAGATGAAGGAGGTGATCGCGTAGACATTTCTGCGCGCTAAGCGCGCCAGCACTGTTGCGTATTCGCCAGGCTTGTTGAAACTCTTGTTTACGCTGGCAAGATTTGCGGGATCCAGCGACTCCATGCCGATGAAGATCCATTTGCCGCCCGAATCTGCAATGAGGTCCACCAACTCCTCATCCCGCAGAAGGTTCGCGCTGATCTGGCCCACCCAGGATAGTTGCGCGCCGGCGGCGATAATGTCGCGCAACAACGC
>DATJWJ010000239.1:0-17095 GCA_035501355.1 Bryobacteraceae bacterium
CAGGAATATCCGGAAGTCTTCTCAATTGCGCGGGACTGGCTAGCGGTCGGGCTGGTATTGCTGGCGTACCGGGAAATGGACTGGTTCGCTTTCCTGAGCCATGATTTTCATCTGGAGTCTCGCTGGATTGAATGGGACCGCTGGCTACTCTATCGTGCCGGGCTCGAACGGGCGATTGAATCGCTTGGTTCTCTGCTGCCGTTCTATCTGGAGCTTTGCTATCTGCTGGTATACGCGGTGGGACCGTTTGCGGTCGCGGTGCTGTACTTCGAACGGCGCCGCGATCTGGTGAATCAGTTGCTGCTCATCTATCTTCTGGGCACGCTGCTTTCCTATGCGCTGTTTCCGTTTTTCCCCTCCGATCCCCCGCGCGTGGTGTTCGGCGGCAGCGACATGCCGCGCATCCTGACTTCGATGCGGCAATTCAATCTATGGATTGTGAACGGCTATGGCATTCACTCCAGCGTGTTTCCCAGCGCGCACGTGTCTTCGGCGTTTTCAGCCGCTTGGGCATTGCTGCTCCTGCTGCCCGCCAAGAAACGATTCGGCATAGGGATGCTGGTTTACGCGGTGAGCGTTTCGATAGCCACCATTTACGGCCGCTATCATTACGCCGCGGATGTAGTGGCGGGGTTCTGGATCAGCGTCGCGGCAGGCGTGATCGGAGCGCTCATTCTGAAGCCACCGGTGAGTCCGGATCAGGTGGCTTAGGATTCTTCTTGTTGTTCTTCGCCGCCCTCTTCGTCGTGACGGCCTTCCTGTATAGCCTTGAGGCGCTCTTCGCGGCGCTTAGCGCGCTCGGCGGCGCGTTTGACCAGTTCGGTGCCCATTAATTCCAGCTTGGCCACTTCGGCGCCATCGCCCCGGCGCCAGCCCAGGCGAACGATGCGGCTGTAACCGCCGTTGCGCTGTCCGAACTTGGTGCCGAGCTTATCGAAGAGTTTCTTGACTGAGGCAGGCGTCCGCAAGAACGCGGCAGCCTGGCGGCGGGAATGCAGTGTGTCTTCCTTGGCTAGTGTAATCATGCGGTCCACCAGCGGGCGCGCCGCTTTGGCTTTGGGAACCGTGGTGATACAGAAATCGTTCTCGATGACGCTGGTCACCAGGCCGCGCAGCAGAGAGTTGCGCGCGGCGACGTTGCGTTTCAGCTTGTAGCCGGCTCGCTTGTGTCGCATGGCGCTACTCCTGCACCTCGTCTAGCTCCTGACCTTCTTGCTCGTCCAGCGCGGTGCCGTAGGGCGGCGTCACCGATCCGCCCGGAGGCGCAACCAAGCGGCCTTGCGCATCGAACTTCATGCCGAAGCTCAGGCCCAGGTTAGACAGGATTTCCTTGATTTCGTTCAGCGACTTGCGTCCGAAGTTCTTGGTGCGCAGCATTTCCGCTTCAGTGCGCTGCACCAAGTCGCCGATGGTTTGGATGTTGGCGTTCTTCAGGCAATTGTAAGAGCGCACGCTCAACTCGAGCTCTTCCACCGAGCGATTGAGCACTTCGTTCATCTGCGTAATGCCGCGGTCGGCTGGTTCCTCGGCGGCTTCGGGCAGCTCCTCGAAGTTGATGAAGATCGTCATGTGATCCTTCAGCAGCTTGGCCGCTTGGCCAATGGCGTCCTGCGGGGAAATAGCGCCGTTGGTCCAGACTTCGATGGTCAGCTTGTCGTAGTCGGTCATCTGGCCCAGACGCGCGGCTTCGACGCTGAAGTTGACTTTGCGCACGGGAGAATGCACCGAGTCGATCGGGATGTAGCCGATGGGCAGGTCCTCGTCGTAATTGCGGTCGGCGGCGACGTAGCCGCGCCCGGATTTGAGCCGCATTTCGATATTCAGCTTGCCGCCTTCGCCGATGGTGGCGATGGGCATGTTGCGGTCCAGCACCTCGACGTCCTGATCGGTCTCGATTTGGCCGCTCAGTACGGCCCCGGGGCGATCCACTTTGAGCCGCGCCACGCGCGTGCCTTCGCCGATCATCTTGAAGGGCACTTGCTTGAGGTTGAGGATAATGTCGGTGGCGTCTTCGACCACGCCGGGGATGGGGCTGAATTCGTGGGCTACGCCTTCGATACGGACGGAGGTGATGGCGGCGCCTTCGATGGAACTCAGCAGCACGCGGCGCAGTCCGGTGCCGATGGTGGATCCGAATCCACGCTCGAAGGGCTGCGCGGTGAACATGCCGTAGCGCTCAGTGAGCGTCTCGGTATTGGCGACTAATCTCTTGGGCTTCTGAAAACCTTTAAACATAATTCGTTCCTTTGGCTCCTGGGGTTTGGGCCGGTTCTCTACTTGGAATACAATTCGACAATCAGCTGCTCATTGAGCTGAATTTGTACCAGATCTTCGCGTTTGGGCTGGCTGAGCATGCGGGCTTTCAAATTATCTCGATCCACTTCCAGCCAGTTGGGCGAGGGCGCGTGGGCCGTAGCATCGCGGGCCGCCAGGATGGTCGGGTTGTTCTTGCTCGCCTCGCGCACTTCAATTACGTCGTTGGGCCTCACCTCGAAAGATGGGATATTTACTTTGCGCCCGTTGACGTTTAAGTGGCCGTGGCGAACCAGCTGGCGCGCCTGGTTCCGGCTGGTCCCGAAACCCATGCGGTAAACCACGTTGTCCAGACGCCGCTCGAGCGAATTCAACAGATGCTCGCCGGTGACGCCCTTGGTGGCGAAGGCCTTCTCGAACAGGTTGCGGAACTGGCCTTCGAGCAAACCGTAGTAGCGGCGCGCGCGCTGTTTCTCGCGCAATTGCAAACCGTAGCCGACCAGCTTCGGCTTGCGATCCTTACCATGCTGGCCGGGCGCGAAGTTGCGCTTTTCTATAGCGCACTTCTCGGTGTGGCAGCGCTCGCCCTTCAGGAATAATTTCATGCCCTCGCGCCGGCACAGCCGGCAAACCGGGCCGATGTATCTAGCCATTCGTTATCGTACCTTCCTCTTTCAAAAGGTGCAGTTTACAACCACAGATTTGTTGCCCTGGGTCTTCGTCCTGCTTACTTGCATTCACTAAACGCGGCGCCGCTTTGGAGGCCGGCAGCCGTTGTGCGGGATCGGCGTACGATCCTTGATCGCTTTCACTTCGATTCCTACTGTACCCAAGGCGCGCACCGCGGATTCACGCCCCGCGCCCGGTCCGCTCACTCTCACTTCCACGGTTCGCAATCCGTATTCCTTGGCTTTGTTGGCGGCCGTCAGCGAGGCCTGCTGCGCGGCGAAGGGGGTTCCCTTGCGCGATCCGCGAAAGCCTAGCGAACCGGAGCTGGACCAAGCCAGCACGTTACCGACGAGATCCGTAAAGGTAACAATCGTGTTGTTGAAGGACGCCTGGATATGCACGATACCCACGTTGACGACCTTCTTTTCTTTTTTCTTGAAGGTCTTCTTTTTTCCGGTTTTTGCGGGAGCTTTGGCCATTGTGATCCTTAGGTCTTAGCGGTGGCTTTCTTCTTGGAGGCGACGGTTGCGCGGCGGGGTCCCTTGCGAGTGCGCGCATTGGTGTGGGTGCGCTGGCCGCGCACCGGCAAGCCTCGGCGATGCCGCAACCCGCGATAGGAACCCATTTCGATGAGCCGCTTGATGTTCATCGAAAGCTCCTTGCGCAGGTCGCCTTCCACCTCGCCTTCGTTTTCGATGATGGTACGGATGCGGTTGACCTCGTCTTCGGTCAGGTCGGCGACCTTCTTGCCGGCGTCCACGCCGGCCCGATGGAGGAGCGAAAGCGAACGGCTTCGCCCGATTCCGTAAATATACGTGAGGCCGATCTCGGCCCGTTTCTTGGCTGGTAAGTCAACACCTGCTATGCGCGCCATGGTTCCTTCCTGTTATCCTTGCCGCTGTTTATGTTTCGGATTCGGGCAGATCACGCGCACCACGCCTTCGCGGTGGACGATCTTGCACTTGTCGCACATTTTCTTGACACTGGCTCTAACTTTCATCGTTTCCTCTGTAAACCTCGCGCACAACGCAGCGGGCCGCGAAGCGTTTTTTTCAACATAGCGAGCGCGTCCCGCGCTGTGCGCTCTCCAGACTACTTCAGCAGCCGCGTAATTCTTCCGCGGCCCGGATCGTGCGGCGATAATTCCACTTCCACGCGGTCGCCCGGCCGCACTCGCATAAAATTCGTCTTCGTGGCAGCGGCCGGATGCGCCAAAACCAGATCCTCGTTGGCGAGCTTCACCCGAACCACCGCATGCGGAAGCAACTCGACCACGGTCGCCTCCACCTTAGCCATCTCCGCTCTCACGGGCGCGTCAATACCCACGGCCCATTCTCCGTCACGGCGACGCAATGTTCGAAATGGGCTGAATAGGACCCATCCTTAGTCACCGCCGTCCACTTGTCGTTCAATACCTTCATGTCCGGCGCGCCGGCGTTCACCATCGGCTCGATGGCCAAAACCATGCCTTCCTTAAGCCGCGGATTCTCGTTGCGGCGATCCACATAATTGGGGACCTGCGGCTCCTCGTGGAGCTTGGTTCCGATTCCGTGTCCCACCATTTCGCGGACCACCGAGAAACCGTTTTCCACCACATGCTGCTCCACGGTCCCGCAAATATCGAACAGCCGGTTTCCGGAGCGCGTCTTGTCGATGGCCATCTCGAGCGATTCCTCGGTCACGCGCAGAAGCTTTTTGGTTGACTCGCTGATCTCTCCCACCGGCACCGTTATGGCCGAATCGCCGAAATAACCGTTTAACTGCACGCCGGTGTCGATGGAAACGATGTCGCCCTTCTGCAATTTTCTTTTCGACGACGGCATCCCATGGACGATCTGCTCGTTCACCGAAGTACACAGCACAAAAGGATACTTGCTGCCCGCCGAGGGCGTGTAATAGCCTTTGAAAGCCGGCTTGGCGCCCGCATCCTGCATCATCTTTTCTGCGGCCACTTCCAGATCCTGCGTGGTTACGCCTTCTTGGACCATTCCCGCCAGCTTCTGCAAAATTTCCCAAACCAGCAGGCCGCTACGGCGCATCTGTTCCAATTCTTTTTTGTTCTTACGGATAATCATTGCCAGCCGGCCGGGGTTCGCATCACACCGTGCGCACACGGGCTCCCGGACGCAAGATGGTGATGCTTTGATTGTATCACGCCGGCGTAAGTCATGATTTATATGCTGCTTCGACGGCCTCGGATGCGGCCGGAGCGAGGCGTGAAGCCCTCGTAGTGCCGCATGATTAATTGCGCTTCGATCTGATTCACGGTATCCATGGCGACGCCCACCACGATCAGCAGCGACGTGCCGCCGAAATAAAAATTGACGTTCAGGCCGTCCAGCAGCCAGCGCGGGAAGTACGCGTCGATAAAGTTGCCGACCAGCGGCAGGCGCTGCAGCTTGATGCCGGCGATCATGATCTGCGGAATCACCGACAGAATCGAAAGGTATAACCCGCCCACCACGGTGATCTTGGTCAGAATCTTGTTCATGTAGTCGGCGGTGTTCTTGCCCGGACGGATGCCCGGAATGAATCCGCCGTACTTGCGCATGTTGTCGGCTGCTTCGTTGGGGTTGAAGATAATGGACACGTAGAAGAAGCAGAAGAAAATGATGAGCACGCAGAACAGCAGGTAATAGAGCGGCTGCGCGTTGCCGATGGAATTCAGCATGGAGCTCAGGAAGCTGCTGTTTCTCACCACGTTCCAGGTCATCAGGGTTTGCGGAAACGCCAGAAGAGAAGAAGCGAAGATTACCGGAATGACGCCGCCCGCGTTGACTTTGAGCGGCAGGTGAGTCTGCTGGCCGCCCATCATGCGGCGCCCCACCACGCGCTTGGCGTACTGCACCGGAATGCGGCGCTCGCCGCGCTCTACCAGTACGATGAAGGCCACCACCGCAAGCATCACCGCCAGGATGATGATCAGATGGAATGGAGTCCACTCCTTGGTTACGAACAAATGGTCGTAGATATTTTGAACGGCGCGAGGAAGCCCGACTACGATGCCGACGAAGATTATCAGCGACATGCCGTTGCCGATTCCGCGCTCGGTGATCTGCTCGCCCAGCCACATGATGAACGCGGTGCCGGTGGTCAAGCTGAGGATGGTCATCAGCATGAAACCGATGCCGGGGTTGATCACAAAACCACCTTCGGACTTCTCCAGCGTCAGCGCGATACCAAAGGACTGCATAACAGCCAGGATCACGGTGAGATAGCGGGTCCATTGCGTGATCTTGCGGCGGCCCAGCTCGCCTTCCTTCTGCAATTTTTCCAGCGTCGGGACCACCACCGTCAGCAATTGCAGGATGATCGACGCTGTAATGTAGGGCATGATGCCCAGCGCGAAAATCGTCATACGGCGGAACATGCCGCCGCTGAACAGGTCGATGAATCCGAACAGCGTGCCCGAATTCTGCTGGAAGAATTGCTGCAGCCGGACGGCGTCCACTCCCGGAGTGGTGATGAACGCGCCTATCCGGTAGACCGCCAGCAACCCCAGCGTGAACAGAACGCGCTTGCGCAGGTCCGGAATCCGGAAGACATTGGCAAAGGCCTCGAAAAACTTCATTTGTGCCTACCTCAACCTTGTGAGTGTTATGATGCGCTCCCGATCACTTCTCCGCTGCCTCCGGCTTTCTGGATCTTTTCCAGAGCCGATTTGGAAAACACGTGCGCCTTCACGGCAATCTTGCGATTCAAGTCGCCCGAGCCCAGAACCTTGAGCCCGGTACCGAGCTTCTTGATCACGCCCAGTTCGAGCAGCCGCCCTGGATCGAAACTATCGCCGGCCAGTTGTTCCAGACGGCCGACGTTCACGATGGCGTACTCTTTGCGAAAAATATTGGTAAAGCCGCGCTTGGGCAAACGGCGATGCAAGGGCATCTGGCCGCCCTCGAAGCCGCGCATGATGCTGTAGCCCGAGATCGAGCGGGCGCCCTTGGCTCCGCGGCCGGAATACTTGCCGCGTCCGGAGCCCATACCTTGCCCGATGCGTTGCTTTTTCTGTTTCTGCCCTTTCGGCGGCCTGAGATTACTAAGGTTCATATTAGTCCTTGACGATCGCCAGCAGGTGCGGAACCTTCGCCACCATACCACGGAAGGCAGGCGTGTCCGGGCGCTCCACTACACGGTTCATTTTCTTCAACCCCAGCGACCGCACCACTTTTTTGTGTTTTTCCGGACAGCAGATGGGGCTGCCGATCAGCTTGATCTTGATGGTTGCGTTGGCCATTCGGTTAGACCACCTTCTCCTGGGCCAGGCCGCGCATCTCGGCCACTTGCGCTCGGTCGCGCAACTGCTCCAGCGCATCGATGGTAGCCTTCACCACGTTGTGCGGATTGTGCGAGCCGATCGACTTGGTGAGCACGTTGGGAATTCCGACAGCTTGGATAACGGCGCGCACCGGCCCGCCGGCAATGACGCCGGTTCCTTCGGGCGCGGGTTTGAGCAACACCATTCCGCTGCCGAAACGTCCCAGCACGGGATGCAAAATGGTGGTATTCAGCACGTTGATCTTGCGCAGATTCTTCTTGGCCGCCTCGATGCCTTTTTTGATCGCGGCCGGCACTTCCTTGGCCTTGCCGGTTCCGAAGCCGACGATCTTCGCGCCGGGATCGCCCACTACGACGAGCGCCGAAAAGCTCAAATTCTTACCGCCCTTCACCACTTTGGTGACGCGGTTGATCGACACAACCTGCTCTTTGAGATTCAGGGTTGCCGCGTCGATCCGCTTCGCTGCTAATGTTGCCGCCATTCGTTAGAACTCCAATCCGCCTTCGCGGGCCGCGTCGGCCAGGGCCTTGATGCGCCCGTGGTACAGATATCCGCCGCGGTCGAATACCACTTTCTTGACGCCGCCGGCCTGGGCGCGCTCGGCGATGAGCTTGCCAACCTGCTTGGCACCCGCCAGATTGCCGCCGTTGCCGGCGCTCGATTTCTTTTCGTTCGATGACGCTGCCGCCAGCGTATGACCCTTGCGGTCATCAATCACCTGCGCATAGATATGTTTCAGGCTGCGGAACACGGCCAGCCGCGGCCGCTCCTCGGTACCATGCACCCGATGCCGGATGCGCTGATGAACCCGCAAACGAACTATGTTCTTAGAAGACTTGGCCATTTACTTCGCTCCTGTCGCTCCCGCGCCGGTCTTGCCGGCTTTCTTGCGGAGCACTTCGCCGGTGTAGCGCACGCCTTTCTGCTTGTACGGATCAGGCGGACGCAACGCGCGAATATTCGCCGCCACTTGCCCCACCATCTGCTTGTCGTAGCCGCTCAACACCAGGTGTGTTTGCTTGTCGATCTTGAGATCCACGCCGTCCGGCAACAGAAGCTCGATGGGATGCGAATAGCCCAGCGTGAAGGTGGCGATCTTACCCTTCACGTCGGCGCGATAGCCGGTGCCGGTGATATCTAGCTCGCGCGTGAACCCGGTGCTTACGCCCTGCACGGCCGCAGCCGCCAGAGCGCGGGTCAAACCGTGCAAGGCCGCGCGCTGATCGGAATCGCGCAATATCTCCATGGTCCCGTCGGCCTGACGGACCGAGATTCCTTCCGGAATGGGAACCCTGAGCTTCCCCTTGGGTCCCTCCACCGCGATCTCGTTTCCGATCGCGATCTTCACGCCTTTCGGCAGCGGAATCGGTTTACTTCCAACTCGCGACATAAATCCTCCCTACCAGAGCTGGCAGAGAACCTCCCCGCCCACGCGCTCCTTGCGGGCCGCGCTTCCGGTCATGACGCCGCGCGGCGTGGTCAGAATATTGATCCCCAGGCCTCCCAAAACCTTCGGTACTTCCTTGCTGTTCACGTATACGCGGCAGCCCGGCCGGGACACGCGCTCGATGCGCGAAATCAGCGGCACGTTGCCGGGAGTGTACTTCAAATAGATGCGGATGCTCTTTTTGGCGCCGTCCTCGGCCAGCTTGAAGTTGGTGATGAAGCCTTCTTCCTTGAGAATCCGCGCAATCTCCATCTTCAGCTTGGAGGCCGGCACGTCCACCTTGGGATGGCGCGCCATCTGTGCGTTGCGAATGCGCGACAGCATGTCGGCGATGGGATCGGATGTTGCCATGTTTCCGGAATCCTTTCCTTACCAACTGGCCTTGATCACGCCCGGGATCTCGCCCGCCAAGGCGAGCTTCCGGAAACAGATCCGGCACAGATCGAACTTGCGAAGGTAGCCTCGCGGCCGCCCACAGCGGAAGCAACGATTGCGCATCCGGATTTTGACCCGGGCCGGACAGTCCTTGGCCAACATTTTGATTTTGGCCTTTTCTTCTTTCGCGATCTTGGCCGTAGTTGCCATAAAAGCTCTATTAATCTCCTATGTGCCCTGCTGCCGGAAGGGCATTCCCATGTGCTTCAGCAGCGCCAGACCTTCGGCGTCAGTTCTCGCCGTGGTGGTGATTGAAATATTCATCCCTTTGACTTTTTCGACTTTGTTGTAATCGATCTCCGGGAAAATCAGCTGGTCCTTGACGCCCAGCGTATAGTTGCCGCGTCCATCGAACGATTTGGAAGAAACGCCGCGGAAGTCGCGGACGCGCGGCAGGGCCACGTTCATGAGGCGGTCCAGAAATTCATACATGCGGTCGCCGCGCAGTGTAACCATGGCGCCGATCGACATGCCCTCGCGCAGCTTGAAGGCGGCGATGGATTTTTTAGCTTTGGTGATCACCGGCTTCTGGCCGGCGATCTGGCCCAGCTCGTTCACGGCTCCATCCATGAGTTTGGCGTTCTGCGTCGCTTCGCCCAGGCCGATGTTCACCGACACCTTGTCGATCTTGGGCACCGCCATCACGTTCTTATAGCCGAACTCCTTCACCAGCGCCGGCACTACGCGCTCCTTGTAGTGATGTCTCAGCCTGGCATCCGACTTTTTGGACGGCTTCGCGGCTTTGGGAGCTTCGGCCTTCGAAGCCTCGCCCTTGGCGGCTTCCGTTTTCGCGGTCGCTTGCTTAGGGGCCTTCCCGCCTTCCTTCTTGGAAGCTTCCTTCTTGCCTTCCTTGGGCTGTTGTGGTTGCTTTGGTTCCTGTGCCATCTCGATTCCTCTTACGCCCGTTTGTCCAGAACCTCGCCGCTTTTCTTGGCGATGCGCACGCGATGTTCGGAGGACCCGGCGCCTTCCATCCGGTAACCGATTCGCGTCGCTACTCCACCGGAGGTGAGAATCATGACGTTAGAAATCGCGATCGGGCTTTCCTTTTCCGCGATTCCGCCCTTGATCTGCTTGGCCGGGTTGGGGTGCGTGTGACGTTTGATCATCGACACTCCCTCTACCAGCACTTTCCCGCGCCGACGGTCCACCGAGATCACGCGGCCGGTCTTGCCCTTGTCGCGTCCGGCGATCACTTTCACCTGGTCGTCTTTCTTGAGCTTGATTTTGAGATGCTCGTTGGTGGCGCTGCCGGCGCTGCTTACGAACTTGGTTTTCATGCCCACGTTGGCCATTAGATAACCTCCGGAGCGAGCGAAACGATCTTCATAAATTTCTTGTCGCGCAGCTCGCGCGCCACCGGTCCGAACACGCGCGTGCCAACCGGCTCGCCGACTTCATTGATCAGCACCGCGGCGTTGGAATCGAATCGAATGTAGGTGCCGTCTTTACGACGCGATTCCTTGCGCATGCGAACGATCACGCAGCGCACTACCTTTCCTTTTTTGATCGGAGATTCCGGCGTGGCTTCTTTCACGCTGGCCGTAATCACATCGCCCAAGCCGGCGCGCAACCCCAGGTCGCCGCCGCGCGGCAGAATACACTGCAGCTTGCGCGCGCCGCTGTTGTCGGCCACTTCCAGGATGGTACGCATTCCGATCATGACGATTTCCTCCCCGTTCCCTTGGCCTTGAGCGACTTGGAACCGGCGGTGGACTGAACCATGTCCAGATCCACGGCGGCGGGTTCGACCGCCACCTGCACCGCCTTGCGCAGCACTTCACCCAGTTGCCAGCGCTTTAGCTTGCTCATGGGACGGCACTCGACGATGCGCACCACGTCGCCGATCTTGGCGGTCTGCTGCTCGTCGTGCGCGTAAAATTTGCTGCGCTTGTTGATGATCCGCTTGTATACCGGATGCGAGACGCGCCGCGTCACTTCCACCACGATGGTCTTCTGCATTTTGGCGGAGACCACCTGGCCGATCTTTTCGTTCTTGTTGGCCTTTTTCCGCTCTGTTGTATCCGCTGTGGCCATGGCTTACTTTCCTTTCTTCTTTTTCTTCGCCACCGGCTCGGGAGCGGTCTCGGGATGCAACTCGCGATCTCGCAAAATGGTCAGCATCCGCGCGCGGTCCTTGCGGATGGCGCGCAACTTCTTGAGGCCGTCGGTTTGGCCCATGGTCAGTTGAAAGCTCAGGCGGAAGCTCTGCTCTTTCAAATCGTCGATCTGGCGCTTCAAATCGGCGCTGTCGATTTCGCGTACTTTGTCGGCTCGCATGGCTTATTCTCCGGCGTGCTCGCGGCTGACCACTTTGGTCGGCAACGGCAATTTTCCCGCCGCCAGCCGGAACGCCTCTTCGGCGGTCGCGCGCGGCACGCCCTCCATTTCAAACAAAATCTTTCCCGGACGAATCACGCATACCCATTGTTCGGGAGCGCCCTTGCCCTTGCCCATGCGGGTCTCCGCTGGCTTCTTGGTAATGGGTTTGTCGGGGAACAGGCGAATCCAAACCTTGCCGCCGCGCTTGATGAACCGAGTCATCGCAACACGAGCCGCTTCGATCTGCCGGTCCGTGATCCAGCCGCAGCGCAGGGCCTTCAAACCGAAGTCGCCGAAAGCGAGCGACGAGCCCCGCCAGGCCTTACCGGTCATGCGGCCGCGCTGTTGTTTTCTGTATTTGACTTTTTTCGGCATCAACATGGCGTTCGGTCTCCAGTGCGGTAATTATTCTTCTTTCTTCTCGGGCGCTTCGGGCGCGGCCTCGGGTGTCGCGGCAGGCTCGTGTTTGAATTCCTGCTTCCAGGACGGTTGCGGCGGACTCATGGGCGGCAGAATCGGCTTGGCTGCCTGCGGCTGTTCCGATGGCCCGGCCTGCGCGGGCGGCTCGGCTTGGGTTATCGGACCGGAGGCGGGCAAGGGACGGCGCTCCCGGCGATCCCTGAGCGGCGGCCGCCGAGGTTCGGGCTCATTGCGCATGCCATCGTGCCGGGCGCCTTCTAAAATCTCGCCTTTGTATGTCCAGCACTTGACTCCGATGACGCCGTAGGTGGTGTAAGCTTGCGCGAAACCGTAATCCAAATCGGCGCGCAAGGTGTGCAGCGGAAGCTGCCCTTGCAAATACCATTCGCTGCGTGCGATCTCCGCGCCGTTCAGCCGTCCAGAAACGCGCACCTTGATGCCTTTGCATCCGAAACGCAGCGCCGAATCCACAGCTTTTCTCATGGCTCGGCGAAAAGCCACACGCTTCTCCAGTTGCAGCGCGATCGATTCAGCCACCAGCTGTGCGTCCAGCTCCGGCTTGTGCACTTCCTGAATGTCGATGAAAACTTCACGCTTGGTCTTCTTGGCGAGATCGGTCTTGAGCTTCTCGATCTCCGCGCCCTTGCGTCCGATGATGATCCCGGGCCGCGAAGTGCGGATGGTGACGCGCAGCTTGTTGCCGGGGCGATCCACTTCGATCGAGCTTACGCCGGCGGCCTTCAGCCGGTCGCGCAGCGAGTCCTTCAGCTCCAGGTCCTCGCGCAGCAGCTTGGAATAATCCTGTTTGGCGAACCAACGCGAGCGCCAGGTTTTTGTAACTCCCAGCCGAAATCCGTACGGATGTACTTTCTGTCCCACTTATTGGTTCTCCCCGCTTTTTTTGTCGCTGACCGCCACCACGATATGCGCCATCCGGCGTTGGTAGCGATAGGCGCGGCCCATGGGCGCCGGCCGGATGCGCTTCAGGCGCGGCCCTTCGTTCACGTAGGCATCGGAAACCATCAGCTCGTCGACATCCACGTCGTTGGAGCGATTTTCCGCGTTGGCGATGGCCGAATCGAGTACCTTCAGCACCATCGGCGCCATGCGCTTGTTGGTTTGGCGCAGGATAATGCGCGCCTCGTTGGCCGAGCGCCCGCGGATCAAGTCCACCACCAGCCGCGCCTTCTGCGGCGACGTTCGAACGTATCTGGCTTCTGCTCTGGCTTCCATGTCGTTTCCTCTTATGCCGGCTTGGCCGTCTGGCCCGTGGGAGCCCCGCCGCCCGTGGTTGGCGCTGCCGCCGCCTTCACCGAATGTCCCCGGAATTGGCGCGTCGGCGAAAACTCGCCCAGTTTGTGACCCACCATGTTCTCGGTGATGTACACCGGAATGAACTTCTTGCCGTTGTGAACCGCCAGCGTGTGCCCGACGAACTCCGGCAGGATGGTGGAGCGGCGCGACCACGTGCGCACTACTTTTTTCTCGTTCTTCTCATTCATCCCGGCCACCTTTTTCGCCAAGTGATCGTCGGTGAACGGGCCTTTCTTCAGCGATCTGCTCATGTCTACTTCTTCACCTTCCTGCTCACGATCCACTTGTCGGTGCGCTTGTTATTGCGGGTCTTAAATCCGCGCGTCGGCTGTCCCCACGGCGTCACCGGATGCCGGCCGCCCGAAGTCTTGCCCTCGCCGCCGCCATGCGGATGATCCACCGGGTTCATCGAAACACCGCGATTGTGCGGACGGCGTCCCAGCCAGCGCGTCTTGCCGGCCTTGCCGTGCGATTCGTTTTCATGCTCGACGTTGCCCACCTGGCCGATCGTGGCCATGCAATCGGTCTGCACTCTGCGGACTTCACCGGAAGGCAGCTTCAACAGCGCAATGTCGCCTTCGCGCGAAACCAACTGCGCCTGCGCCCCGGCCGAGCGTGCCATTTGAGCGCCTTTGCCCGGCCGCAGCTCGATGTTGTGCACCACGGTGCCGGCCGGAATATTCTTCAGTGGAAGCGCGTTGCCGATCAGGATATCCGCCTCCGGCCCCGAGCTCACCGTGCGGCCCACCTGCAATCCCACCGGGCAGACGATGTAGCGCTTTTCGCCGTCGGCATAGTGCAGCAGGGCGATCCGCGCCGAGCGATTGGGATCGTATTCGATGGCCGCTACTTTGGCCGGGATCCCGAACTTGTCGCGCTTGAAATCGATCACGCGGTAAGCACGCTTGGCCCCGCCGCCGCGGAATCGCACCGCAATCAGCCCCTCGCTATTGCGCCCGCCAGTACGCTGCTTGCCTTCCACCAGGGACTTCTCGGGACGATCCTTGGTGATCTCCTTGCGGGAAACGACGCTCATGAACCGGCGCGACGCCGTGGTCGGGTTGTATTTTTTCATCGGCATGGTGGTTCGTCTCCCTTGCTAAATCTCCGCATACTCGGGCATTTTTTCGCCCGCCTTCAGCTTCACGTACGCTTTTTTCCAATCCGCGCGATAGCCTGCGAAGCGGCCGCGCCGGCGCAGTTTTCCCACTTGATTAGAAGTGCGCACTTCGGCCACTTTTACCTTGAACAATTTCTCCACCGCCGCCTTCACCAGGGCCTTGTTGGCTTCGGGCGCCACTTGGAAGCACAGCGTCCGCTCGGCTTCCTTCTTGGAGACGCCCTTTTCGGTAACGATGGGCCGCTTGATCACTTCATAGATGGTCATTTTGCGAGCGCCTCCGATAATTTCTTGGCGGCCTGCTCGGAAAGCAGCACGCCGGCGTGGCCCAGCAAATCGTAGACTTCCACCTCGCGCGGGGATACCAGCTTGACGCCAGCCAGGTTGCGCGAGCTCAGCTGCAGATTGAGATTGTCGCCGGTGTCCACCAGCAGCACCGTTTTGGGAGCGCCCAGCACGGTCAAAATACCGCGCATCGCCTTGGTTTTGTGGTCTTCGAGCGCGAACTCCCGGATCACTCTCAACTCGCCATCCCGCAACTTGGCCGACAAAGCCGAGCGTAGCGCGCCCAACAGCATTTTGCGCGGAAGTTTGTAGCTATAATCTCGCGGTTGCGGCCCGTGCACCGTCCCGCCATGCCGCCATAACGGAGAGCGGATCGACCCCATACGCGCCCGGCCGGTTCCCTTCTGCCGCCACAGCTTTTTGCCGGAGCCGGAAACTTCATGCCGTGTCTTTGTCTTGGCGTTTCCGCCGCGCCGCGCAGCTTGGGAATGCCGCACCGCCTCGTACAGCAAATCCTCGTTGACTGGAGCCGCGAATACTTCGTCGGCCAGCTCCACCGAGCCGACCACAGCGTTGTTTAAGTCGATTACCTCTACACTCGGCATCGTCTACCTCTTCGCCCTTCGCACCAGCACGTAGCCGCCGTTGGGGCCCGGAACCGCGCCCTTCACCACCAGGACGTTATCCTCCGCCACGACGTCGATCACTTCCAGATTGCGCACCGTCACCTGCTGCGTTCCCATGTGGCCCGCCATGCGCGTTCCCGGAAAAACGCGCGACGGGAAACTGGATGCGCCGATCGATCCAGGCGCGCGATGGAACATCGAACCGTGCGACTCCGGACCGCCGTGGAAATGGTGGCGCTTGATCAAGCCGGCGAAACCACGGCCTTTACTGGTGCCGATCACGTCCACTTTGTCCTGCGGCTTGAACTGATCCACCAGCACGCGATCGCCTTGCTTCAGATCGTCGTCGCCGGGCCGCATCTTGATTTCGCGCAAAAACTTCACGCCGTCGGCATTGGCTTTCTTCAGATGCCCGTTCATTGGCTTGCGCGTCCGCGAGGCTTTGGCGAATTCCACCAGTCCGAGTTGAATGGCATTATAGCCGTCGGTGGTCGGAGTCTTGCGCTGTACCACCACGCAGGGTCCCGCCTTAAGTAAAGTAACGGGCACCACCTGCCCGTCCGGCCGAAACATCTGGCTCATTCCGATTTTTTTGCCTAAAATTCCTGGGCCCATAACCACCTCTGCGGGATTTAGAACTCAGACTCCTGAATTCTCACTTGCCCTTTCCAAACGCTTTGATCTCGACATCCACGCCCGCCGGCAGATCCAGCTTCATGAGCGCGTCCACGGTATCCTGGGTCGGCTCGAGAATATCGAGCAGCCGCTTGTGGGTACGAATCTCGAACTGCTCGCGCGACTTCTTGTCCACGTGCGGCGACCGCAGCACCGTGTAGCGGTTCTTGATGGTCGGCAGCGGAATCGGGCCGGCCACTTGTGCTCCGGTCCTCTTGGCGGTGTCGACGATCTCACTCGTCGATTGATCCAAAATTCGGTGATCGTACGCCTTGAGACGGATGCGTATGCGTTCGCGTAAGCTCATTTGTTATTCCAAAATCTCGGTCACGGTCCCGGCGCCCACCGTGCGGCCGCCCTCGCGGATCGCAAACCGCAACCCTTTGTCCATGGCCACCGGCGTGATCAGCTCGACCTCCAGATTCACGTTGTCGCCCGGCATCACCATCTCGGTCCCAGCCGGCAACTGCGTCACTCCCGTCACGTCCGTGGTCCGGAAATAAAACTGCGGCCTGTATCCCTTGAAGAACGGCGTGTGCCGTCCGCCTTCATCCTTCGACAACACGTAGATCTCGCCCCGGAACTTCTTGTGCGGCGTGATCGAACCAGGTTTCGCGATCACCTGCCCGCGCTCCACGTCGTCCTTTTCAATTCCGCGCAGCAGCAAGCCTACGTTGTCGCCGGCTTCGCCCTGATCGAGCAGCTTCTTGAACATCTCCACGCCCGTGACCACCGTCTTGCGCGTGTCGCGGAAGCCCACGATCTCCATTTCCTCGCCGACCTTGCAGACGCCCTTCTCGATTCGGCCCGTCACCACCGTGCCGCGCCCCTGGATCGAGAAAATATCCTCGATCGGCATCAGGAACGGCTTGTCTTTCTCGCGCGCCGGCTGCGGGACGTAGTCGTCCACCTTGTCCATCAGCTCCAGCACCGTCTTTTCCCACTTCTCTTCGCCGTTCAAAGCGCCCAGCGCGCTCACCCGCACCACCGGCAGCGTGTCGCCGGGGAAGGCGTACTTCGACAGCAGCTCGCGCACTTCCAGCTCGACCAGCTCCAGCAGCTCGGGATCGTCCACCATGTCCACTTTGTTCAAGGCCACCACGATGCACGGGACGCCCACCTGGCGGGCCAGCAGCACGTGCTCGCGCGTCTGCGGCATGGGTCCGTCGGTGGCCGCGACCACCAGGATCGCCCCATCCATCTGGGCCGCGCCCGTGATCATGTTCTTGATGTAGTCGGCGTGGCCGGGGCAA
>DATJWJ010000240.1:0-8831 GCA_035501355.1 Bryobacteraceae bacterium
GCATTCATCGCCAAGATCAATCCCAGCGGCACCGCCTGGGTGTAGGTCACTTCTCTGGGCGGCAATAACGTCGATGAGGGGAATGCCATCGCTGTAGACGCGGCCGGAAGTGCCTATGTCACCGGGTACACGGCATCCACAAATTTTCCCCTACAATCGCCCTTCCGCAGTTCCAACGTCGCCAGCGTGGACGCATTTGTGACCAAACTGAATCCCGCCGGGTCGGCACTGGTTTACTCTACCTATCTGGGCGGTTCCGGCACGGATTTTGGGACCGCCATCGCAGTGGACTCCTCTGGCAGCGCGTATGTAACGGGAAATGTAGCGTCCGAGGATTTCCCGCTGGTCAATCCGATTCAGAACAAGCTCTCAAGCCACGCTGTCGACGATGTGTTTGTATCCAAATTCAATCCTTCCGGGTCGGCGTTGGTCTATTCGACCTATCTCGGAGGCGGAAGCGAGGACGCGCCATATGCTTTGGCCATCGACCAGGCGGGCAACGTCTACATCACGGGACGCACCAATTCGAGCGACTTTCCTTTAACCAACGCCATTCAGACCACGCGTTTCGCATTCGATATGTTCGTCACGGAGATCGACGCGAGTGGTTCCACCACGCTATTTTCGACGTTCATTGGCGGCAAAGGAAGCGAATCGGGTCGCGGCATAGCGGTGGACCAATTGGGCAACATACACGTCGCTGGGGAGGGGACTTCAACGGATTTTCCAGTGGTGAATCCAATTCAGGGGGCAAGCGGCGGCGGTGCCGCTCCGCAGGATGGTCTGATACTGATGCTCGGAACGGCGACTCCAGTGAGTGGTCCGGCAATCACGATCGTCAGCGATAATCTAATCGACGGCGGTCCCGTGGAGCCAGGGGGATGGTTTTACGTGAAGGGCTCGGATCTGTCGGATGTAACGCGTATTTGGGGCGGGTCCGATTTCAGCGACCCGAACACATTACCCACGAATCTGAACGGCGTCGAAGTGTGGGTGAACGGCGCGCCCGTGCCGGTGTATTTCATCAGTCCGGGACAAGTGAATGCTCAGGCGCCTTCAAACATCAGCGGCTCCATCACGGTGCAAGTGTTTCGGCTCGGTCTGGGCAGCAATATTCTGACCGCTCCAGTGGCGAATGTTCAACCCAGCATTTATAACTACATCGTGGGCGGGAAGAGCTACGCCGCGGCATTGTTCGTCGATTACACTCTGATGGGCGACCCGGCGGTTACTCCGGGAACGCACAAAGCCAAGCCGGGCGACGTGATTCAACTCTACTGCGCCGGCTTGGGACCTGCTCCCTCGGGAAACGCAATCACTTCGCCGCTGCCGGTCGACGGAGTCGGCATCACGATCGGGAACACCGCCGCCATCGTATCGTACGCCGCGTTGGTTGCTCCGGGGCAGTATCAGGTCAATTTCACAGTTCCGCAGATCGCGGATGGCGAATATCCAATCACGGTCTCGGTATTGGGTAAAACGTCCCCTCCCAACGTACTGTTCGAGATTGGCCAGTAGGCTCTCCATGACATAGGCCGCGATGGTTCCAGTGGAAAGACCAGATATTCGAGATGGGCCGCGACGATCGGCGGCTTCAACTCCAGTAACTGCGGTCGAGGCTGCGGTATTGGACGGCCTCGGCCAAGTGCTTGGCCAGGACCTGTTCGCTCGCGCTCAGGTCGGCGATGGTGCGGGCGACTTTGAGAATACGGTCATGGGCGCGCGCGCTCAATCCCATGCGCCGCACTGCCATTTCCAAGGTCCGTTCGCCGGCTTCGTCCAGCGCGCACAGTTTGCGCAGTTGAGGCGATGGAATCCGCGCATTGTAGAATCCGCGGCGCTGCTGGATGGCACGCGCTGCCTCGACGCGTTCGCGCATCTCGGCTGAACCTGTGCCCTGATCTTTCCCTCGTAATTCCTTATAAGGCACGGCCGGAACTTCGACGTGTAGATCGATGCGGTCCAGCAGCGGTCCGCTGATCTTGCTCAAGTAGCGCTGGATGATCGCACCCGTGCAGCGGCATTCCCGCGTCGGGTCAGAAAAAAATCCGCACGGGCACGGATTCATCGCCCCCAGCAAAATAAAATCGGAGGGGAACGAAAGGCACATGTTGCTGCGCGCGATCATCACCGACGACTCTTCGAGCGGCTGGCGCAGCATCTCCAGCACATTGCGCGCGAACTCGGGCAGCTCGTCCAGGAACAGCACGCCATTGTGCGCCAGGCTTACCTCGCCCGGCCGTGGAGTGCCGGAGCCGCCGCCAATGAGGCCGGCGTCCGAAATAGTGTGATGCGGCGCGCGAAAGGGCCGCTGCGCAACCAACCCGACTCCGCGCGGCAGCAGGCCGGCGACGCTATGGATCTGCGTAGTCTGGATCGCTTCTTGAAACGTCAGCGACGGCAGTATCCCTGGGAATCGTTTCGCCAGCATAGTCTTGCCCGAGCCAGGCGGACCGATCATCAGCACGTTGTGACCACCCGCCGCGGCAACTTCCAGCGCGCGTTTCGCCGAAATCTGGCCGCGTACATCGCGGAAATCCGGGGCGGTGGAATCGGCGGCTCCGATCACAGATGCGGCACGGCACGCGGGCCGAAACTGATCCGGCTGGTTCAGATACTGGACTACTTCTGCCAGATGCCGCATCCCGAACACATTCACGCCTTCGGTCACCGCGGCCTCCGCTGCGTTATCGGCGGGTACCAGCAGATTCGCGATGCCCTGGTTGCGCGCGCACACCGCGATCGACAAAACCCCGCGCACCGGGCGCAGCGTACCATCGAGCGATAACTCGCCCACCAGCATGTGATGATCGGTGGCTTTCACGGTGCCCATCGCGCCTAGAATGCCGAGGGCCATCGGCAAATCGAATCCCGCGCCTTCCTTGCGAACATTGGCGGGTGCAAGATTGATCGTCACCGATTTGTTCGGATAGCCGAAACCGGAATTGAGCAGCGCCGATTTGATGCGTTCCCGGCTCTCCCGCACCGCCGTGTCCGGCATCCCGACCGTAATAAAATCGCGCGCGCTCCCGCCGGGGTACATATCGACTTCCACGTCGATCAAATGCGCTTCGATTCCAAAAACAGCGGCACTGCGGGTCCTGAAAAGGGCCATATCCGGGGAGGTAGTGCCGCAAGACGGATGTTTGTCTCGCTACTCTATCGAAAACTTCTCGCGCGCTTCGCACGTCTGCTGGCCGAGATTATCGTGCACCGTCAGCACGATGGTGTACTCGCCTTTGGCGATGTCCTTCGGCATGTTCAAACTCAGCTCGCCGGGCTGGTAGCGCTGGGGATAAAACGGCGCTTCTTTCGAGTTAGCCGCTTCGGGTTGCGAATATGCCTCGGACCCATCCGTCCGCAGCACCACCAGACCATAGCCGATGTCGAACAGATTCTTCTCGCCGATCTTGTAGCCAGTCATATCGAAGCGCGCCCACAGCGAATCGCCCGGACGATATGCCGGGACCTCCAGCGCCTTATCGTCGTTTTCGCCGCGATAGAAGCGGAAATTGCGCACCGCCAGGGTGTCGCTCGGCTCGACGTTGCGCCCCTGTACCAGAAACGTCGCGCGCCCCTCCGCCGACGAGCCGCTCAATTCGTCCTTGACGGTCACCGTTACGTGATATTCGCCGGTCTCGGCCAGCGGAGGAATCACTACGGTGTAGCGGATCTTCGGCATCCAGTTCTTGTCCTCGGGCGAGAGCGTGGTCTTCACCAAGCCCTTCTCGGGCAGAAGCAGCATCACTCCGCGCGCGTCCTGGGCTTCCACTTGATAGGCCAGTTGAATGTCATTGTTTTCGGATTTCTTGTAGCCTTCCACCTGGCAGCGGAAGAACAGCGTCTCGCCGGGAACGAACTGATCGTCGTGTGCGGCCGCGGGTCCGTCGTCAATCTGCGCGAACGCTGTTCCTACGATGGCGAGCTTTTTCTCCGCCGGCGCTGCGCGTAATGCGAGCGGCCCAATCAGAACCGCGGCTAACAACAGCTTCATGACACCCGTACCCTAATCCATTCTAGCCGCCCGGCGCGACGTTGACTTCTTGACTCCGTTCCAGCACAGTGGAACACATGGTCCTGATTCTGGCTCTGCTGCTGTTCTGGTCGCCTCTGGCCGCGCAAGGCGTGCACCCGGTCACCGGACGGCACATCGCGGGCGTGATGAGCGCCGCCGGATCGGACTGGCTCGACCGCCCGGAGCGCGAAGAAGAAGAGCACCCCGACCAAGCCCTTCAGGCCATCGGAATCCGGCGCGGCATGGTTGTCGCCGACGTGGGAGCCGGCAGCGGCGTCATGACCTTCAAGATGGCCAAACTGGTCGGTCCGTCGGGCAAGGTTTACGCCGTCGACATCCAGCCCCAGATGCTCGAGATCCTGCAAACGCGCGCCCAACGCGATAAGGTCACCAACGTCCAAACCGTACTGGACACAGTGAGCGATCCCAAGCTTCCGGCCGGCGCCATCGATCTGATTCTGCTGGTCGACGTTTACCACGAGTTTTCGCAGCCCCAGGCCATGCTCGATCATATGCGCGAGGCGCTCAAGCCAAATGGCCGCCTGGTGCTGCTTGAATATCGCAAGGAGGATCCGACCGTCCCCATCCTCCCGGACCACAAGATGAGCGTCAGCGAGGTAAAAGCCGAGGTCGAGCCCGAGGGCTTTCAGTTCGACCAGGTCATCGAGGTGCTGCCGCGCCAGCACATCATTATCTTCCGGCCGCGTAAGGGCTGATCCGCCCCAAGAATCCGAGCCCACGCTACAATCGAAGTATGCGTTTTTTGATCGCCGCTGCCGCTCTTTCGCTCTGCCTGCTGCCCGCCCAGGACAAACCGAAATCCGCCTTCGATAAACCGACGCTCGAAGCTTATGTCCGCCATCTGCTGGCCGTGATTCCAGAGGTAAAGGTCAAGATCGACGATCCGCAACCGGCCACGGCCGGCCTCCAGCGCGTCGAAGTTCATTTCACGTATGGCTCGCGCACACAGGACGAGACGTTTTTCATTTCTAAGGACGGTAAGAACATCTTTCGGGGCACGGTCTACGACATCAGCCAGAATCCCTTCCAGGAAGATCTCTCGAAAATCACGACCGATCTGTCGCCGAGTTTTGGAAGCCCGGGCGCGCCGGTTGTCCTGGTCATGTATGGAGATTTTGAATGCCCGGACTGCAAGATGGAAGCCCAGACCATCCGGCAGAATCTGGCGGCCGCGTTCCCCACCCAGGTTCGCGTCTACTTTAAGGATTTTCCGCTGACGCAGATCCACCCCTGGGCCAAGCAGGCCGCCGTCGCCGGACGTTGCGTCTTCCGCCAGGAGCCGGCCGCATTCTGGAAGTATTTTGATTGGATTTACGACCACCAAGTCGAGATCACCTTTGAAAATCTAAAATCCAAGGTCACGGACTTCGCTAAGACCATTCCGGACATGGATGGAATGCAGCTCGGCCGCTGCCTGGAATCGAACGCCACGGAAGAAGAAGTAAACGCATCCATCGCGGAAGGAAAATCGCTGCACATCGACGGCACCCCGACCACTTTTCTGAACGGCCGCCGCCTGGTGGGCGCCTACCCCTGGCCGAATCTCCAGCAGATCATTGAAGGCGAGCTGAATTATCAGAAGACCGCGCAGGACGCCGGCGAGAAGTGCTGCGAAATCAAGATTCCCTCACCCCTGAACAAGTAACATGCGATACCCATTGCTGCTAGTGCTGGCCGGCGGCTTGTTTGCCGCCGAGCTGAGCCCGACTGAATACATCGATTACGTCAAATACCTGGCCTCTGAAAACATGCGCGGCCGCGCCACCGGTTCGCCCGAACTCGAAAAAGCCGCCGGCTTTATTCGCGATAAATTCCGCTCCTTGAAGCTCGATCCGATTTCAGGCGACAGCTACTACCAGGACTTCGAAGTCACCACCAGCGCCAAGCTCGGAAATCAGAACGAGATCAGTTATTCCAACGGCGCGAAAAAAGAGACCCTCCGCTTCAATCAGGATTTCATTCCCTTCAACCTTTCATCGGCCGGCAAGGCGTCCGGCGAAGTAGTGTTCGCGGGCTTCGGCATCACTGCGCCCGAGTACAACTACGACGACTACGCGGGATTGGACGTGAAAGACAAGATCGTCATCGTACTGCGCCACGAGCCGCAGGAGTTCGACGACAAGAGCGTTTTTGAAGGAAAAGTCTACACCGCGCACGCGCAGATCTTCAGCAAAGCGAGCAATGCCAAGCTGCACGGCGCCAAAGCGGTGCTGCTCGTCAACGACGTGGCCGCGCATCCCAGTGATACTGACGATCTGGAAAAATTCGGCGGTACCGAGGGACCAGCCAATGCGGGCATCGAGTTCGTGCAAGTGAAAGCCACGGTGGTCGACTACTGGCTGAAGCCCACCGGCAAATCCCTCTCCAGCCTGGAAGCCGGGATCGATAAGGACCTCCATCCCGAATCGTTTGCTCTACCAGCCAACCTGCGCCTGGACATGGATGTCGATATCCAGCGCGAAGTGAAAACGGTGCACAATGTCGGCGCGTATCTTCCCGGCGAGACTCCGGAATATGTGATCATCGGCGCGCACTACGATCACCTGGGTCTCGGCGAACAGTTCTCACTCGCACCCTCCATGGCCGGAACGGTTCATCCCGGCGCCGACGACAATGCCTCCGGAACCGCAGGCGTTCTGGAACTGGCGCACTGGTTCGCGCACGAGCCGAAACACAAGCGCGGCATCCTGTTCCTGACCTTCGCCGGCGAGGAGCTGGGACTGCTGGGCTCCAGTTACTACGTCAACCATCCCGTCATGCCGAACTCCAACGCGGTCGCGATGATCAACATGGATATGATCGGACGCATTCGCGACAACAAGATTTATGTCGGAGGCGTCGGCACCGGAACAACCTTCGCGCCGCTGGTCAAGGAAGCCGCGCATCGCCACGACTTCGATGCCGACGTCACCGAGCGCGGCGGCTACGGCTCCAGCGACCATACTTCTTTCACCACCAAGCAAATCCCGGTGCTCTTCTTTTTCTCCGGCCTTCACGCCGATTACCACAAGCCCAGCGACACCTGGGATAAGATCGACGCCCCGGACGCGGTGCGGTTGCTCGACATGATCGCCGACGTCATGGATCATCTCACCGACGGTTCGCCCCGGCCGCAATATGTGCGCGTAGCCGAGGCGCAGCCCGAGCACGAACTGGCCCAAGCCCACACCGGTACCAGTACCAGTTCAGGGTACGGTCCAGACTTCGGCAGCATTCCCGATTTCACCGAGATCCCCAACGGTGTCCGCTTCGCCGACATTCGCCCCGGTTCGCCCGCTGCCAAGGCCGGCCTGAAGGGCGGCGACATCCTGACGGAGTTCGACGGCAAGCCCATCCAGAATCTGTACGATTTCACGTACGCGCTACGGGCCAAAAAGCCTGGCCAGGAGGTACTCGTGAAGGTGCTTCGCGGGGACCAAACAATTGTAGCCAAGGTACTACTGACCGAACGCAAGTAAGTCCACATACTGGATCCAGATATGGCATCCAGATTCTCCTTTGGTACCGCGCCCGCCCTGGAGGGCGGCGCCGCATTCATACTTCCTCCGCTCATCCTGCATCCGTTCGCGGATGCGGGCGGTCCCGGAAAATTAGTCGAAAGCTCGCGCGCCAGCTTGAAGCTGCAAGGCCTTCTGCCGCCGGGCGACTCCAGCCGCGAGGATCTCGATCGCGTTCTGCTGGACGGCCGCTACTCAGAACTTCGCATGCTCTTTTACGTCGGCAAGGACCTGGCGCGCTGGATCGAGCAATGCCTCGAGCTGGTCAGCCGCCATCCGGATCTCTTTCCCCAACCACTGTGCTATCAAAGTTTCGCCGACCTGCTGGTTCAGGACTCCCCGGAAGCGGTGCAAACCAAGCTGAAAAAGTGGGGCGTGGGCGATTATCAGTCCATCTTCAGCCGCGCGCTCGGATTGCATTGCCTGTTCACGGACGCGCCGCCGCGCACGCTGCTATCGGACGAGTTCATCCGCAACTATTACCGCTTCGCCGATCAGATCTTCACCACCAAGCAAGGCGAAAACGCATTCCAAGCGCTCAATTCCCAGGATTTTACGTTCGAGCTGTACTCGTCCGGCGAATACACGCGGATGTTGGAACGCTCCTGGGGCGAATAGCGTGGGTCGGCCAAACCAATAGCAAAGTCAATTGCGAATTTTGCGACCCTGACCTGCCGCTTTCATCCGGCGCATAGGCCCTGTGGCCGGAACGGTCATTAGACGGGCTCTATTTGGTGAAATACCGGACGAGCGCAACCACGATCACAACGACATCAAATAGGACGCCGGCGGGATAGTGGAAGTCGACCCAGATATTCAGTAGGATCACGATCAGAAACAAAACGATCACCCAGCTACGGGGCCGGCGGCGTGCCACTCGGCTAGAAGGAGGAATCGCCGTTGGTTCAGGAACTCGCTCGCCCATAATCGCACCCGCAATCACAGCGTCGCCGTGCTGTCCGGATTAATAAGTAGGCAGTTAGGACAACGTTTCACGAATTGGGGCTAGTGCACTTCGATCTTACCGCCGCGCCTGCCATTGTAACCGTTCAGATTGCCACCAACGGCGGCGCAGATTGAGCCGTTACAACATTGGCCGCTCCGCTGCTCGCATCGGCAAGCGTGCCTACTGCGAGTGCAACTCGACTGGCGTTAATTGCTGCGTACTCAGATCGAGAATGGAGTATTGACCGCCGCGAAGGAGCACCGCTCTCTTACCATCCGCCGAGACCGAAAATCCATCAAGCAAGCCCGCTGTTTGTGTGAGCTGCTGAATCCTACCGGTGGCAATGTTAAAA
>DATJWJ010000241.1:0-5997 GCA_035501355.1 Bryobacteraceae bacterium
ATGATCGTGCTGGGCGGGACCATCGGCGCGGTGATGGTGACCACGCCGCTAAAAACGCTGTTGCGCGCAGCGAAGTGCCTCGGCAGTGTGTTCTTCGAGCAAGCGCGCGCTCCCGAGCACGTCATCGAAGAGATCTTGGGATATGCGACCAAGGCCCGTAAGCACAGCATCATGTCGCTCGAATCCGATTTGCCCAATATCGCCGATACCTTTCTCCGCAAAGCCCTGACGCTGAGCGTCGATGGGACCGATCTTCAAGATCTTCGCAGCATGATGGAGCTGGACATCTCCATGCAGCACAAGCATGGCGAGGCTATGGCCAAGGTGTACGAGGCGGCCGGCGGCTATGCACCCACGATCGGAATCATCGGCGCGGTGCTGGGTCTTATCCAGGTCATGAAACATCTGGAAAACATCGAGGAAGTGGGCCGCGGAATCGCTGTCGCGTTCGTGGCCACGGTGTACGGCGTAGCATCCGCGAACTTGTTTTTTCTTCCGGCCGCGAACAAGATCAAGGCCCGCTTTCACCACACTCTGGAACTGCGGGAGCTGATGCTGGAGGGCGTGTGCGCCATCGTGGAAGGCTTGAATCCGAAAATCATTCGAGTGAAGCTGGACGCGTTCTTAGAAGAGGAGCCGAGTGGAAAAACAGAAGCCACGTCAGCCCCGGCACAGGCCGCTCAGGCGGTAACGGCGAAGGGATAGCGCGTGCCCAGGAAACAGCCGGAGCCTCCGGAAAATCACGAACGCTGGCTGGTTTCCTACGCTGACTTCATCACGCTCCTGTTCGCGTTCTTTGTGGTGATGTTTGCTTCGTCTCAAACCGACAAAGCGCGTGCCAAGCAGGTCTCCGAGGCAGTTGAAAAAGCGTTGCAGGACGGCCATTCCGTCAACGTCCCTCCGGCGATCGCCAAGATCCTGGGCGGAACGGTGGACGAAAAGGGAGTCGGGAACGCCATGATGAAGGGACCCGGCGGAGCGCAGCGTGTCGCGAAGGAAACCGCGCCCGAACCTGTCCTCGAGCTATTGCCTTCCTTGCAGCGTCTGAATAAAGAACTGGAAGAAGAGATCAAGCAAGGCAAAGTCGAGGTGCGGCTCGAACCGCGAGGCTTGATAGTTAGCTTAAGAGAATCGGCTTTTTTCCCTTCGGGGACCGATCGGCTGGCTCCCGAGTCCATGCCGACCCTGCAACGAATCGCCGCGGTCATCGGCCCGCTGCCAAACGCCATCCAGCTGGAAGGCCATACCGACTCGATACCCATCCACAACTCCAGGTTCCGTAGCAACTGGGAACTGTCCTGCGCGCGAGGAATCGCGCTCTTGGATGCCATGACCGAACGTTTCTCGCTGGATCGGGAGCGCTTCTCGGTGGTGGGACGCGCCGACACTGTGCCGGTCGCTTCCAATGACACTCCGGAAGGCCGTGCGAGAAACCGGCGCGTGGACCTGATCATCGTCGATAGCCTCAGGCTGCAAAGTTCGGAAAGCGCAAAACGCGGCGCTAATCGGTAGGACTCCTCCTTTCACAGTCCCACGCCTCGTAGAAAAAATCCAAAAAAAAGTTGAAATGTACCTGAGCCTGATCGACAAGACTACTGCGTTCGGGAAAAACCGGCGCGGTTCGGCGAGAGGCCGAACAAACCACGAAAGAGGATATCAATGTCAATTTCGCTTCAAACCAACGTAACATCGCTGTTCGCCCAACAGGCCCTCGCACAGAACGCATCTTTCGAAAGCAACACCATTGAGCAGTTGACGTCCGGCTACCGCATCAACTCCTCCGGAGACGATGCCGCGGGCCTGGCGGTGGCGAACCAATACTCAGCCAATATCGCCGAATTGCAGCAGGGCGTCCTGAACGCCAGCAACGGCACCAGCATCCTGCAGATCATCGACGGCGGTCTCAGCAACATTTCCAGCATCCTGAATCGGCTTCAGACGCTGGCTACCGAGTCGGCCAGCGCAACATTCGCAGGAAACCGCACCACCTTGAATCAGGAGTTTCAATCGGAACTTTCGGAAATCACGCGCCAGGCCAACAATATCGGCTTGGCGGCGGGTGGCCAGTACAACGGCCTGAACAGCGTTTTCATCGGCGGCGGCAACAACGCGGCCAACGGTGTTGTCACCATCGACTTGAGCGGATCCGCCAACCAGGTGGACGCCAGCGGTCTTGGAATCGCCAGTGCCAGCGTGGGCGCCGGCGGCACCGAGCTCACGGGCAACTTGCTGCGATTGGACGCTCCTGGCGCGCTCTTCCTGGCTGGCAGCGGCACTCAGGACTTCACTTTCAACCTGTACTCGTCCAACGGCGGCGCCCAGACTGTTACGGCCAGCGTGAGCGGCGGCGCCAGCGGCTTGACGCAGTCCCAGGTGCTCAGCTCCCTGAACCAGCAACTCAGCTCTTATGGCATCAGCGCAACCGTTGACGGCAACGGCCAGATCAATTTCGGCGGCGGTACGGCGTTTACGGTTACGGCGGGTGCGATCGGCGCAGGAACCGGCGTTGCGACGGCTGCCTCCACTGCAACCAACTCCGGCGTCTATGAGGTGGCCGGAAAAGCAGTCTGGGCTGGCGCGGGTTCAGGCAATACGGAAAATCTCGAATTCCAGAACGCCCAGGGTGCCGTGACCGTGTCCTTGGTCAATAACAATACACCCAACGTGGCCTCTGCCATCTCGCAGATCAATGCTAAGACCGCGGCTTTGGGCATCTATGCCGTCCTGAATACCGCCGGCACCGGAATTTCGTTCCAGAGCGACAGCACCTTCCAGGCGGGCTCGGATACCGCAGCCGCGACGTTCACCAACTTGGGGGTCCAGGCTACGAATACACCGAGTTCCACCGGGACCGAGACGGGTAACGCCGTGGCCGCCTTGGCCTCAATCACCAACGCCATCTCGGCTTTGGGCCTGGTTCAAGGACGTGTTGGCGCGGGCGAGAACCTGCTCAACTACGCCAGCCAACTGGCCAACTCGCAGATCACCAACTTCTCGGCTGCCGAATCCGCCATTAAGGACGCGAACGTAGCGGCTGAAGCCGCCAACCTGAGCAAGGCACAGACCTTGCAGCAGTCCTCCATCGCTGCTCTGGCGCAGGCCAATGCGATGCCGGCGGCGCTGCTGAAGCTGCTGCAGTAATTGGAAGCTAAAGCTTCTGTCAGGCTGGGCCGATCTCTACCGAGAACGGCCCAGCTTTGCTTTACCAGCCTCCGATGATGAGGAATCCATATGAGCACCAGTCCTGTTAGCTCGTTACCGAATTCTCTGGCGGCCCTCACCGTTACCGGCCCGCAAAGCACGACGACCGGTTCCAGTACTTTTTCGGGCGACCTGCAAAACGCTGTGACCCGCGCCCTGGAAATTGCGGCCCTGCCCAGCCAGTTGGTGCAAGCCGACCTGAACACAGTGAATGGCGAATCGCAGGAACTCAACCAGCTAGGCTCTTTGTTTAATAGCTTGCAAACTTCGCTTCAGTCGCTCGCCTCCGCGACCTCCGGCGGCACTCAAACCGCATCGGTATCGGCCCCCTCTGTCGTTCAGGCCAATCTAACCGGCACGGCGCTCGCTGGCAGCTACAGCGTGGATGTCCTCGATCCCGGCTCTGAGGCCAGCGCCATGAGCGTCGCGGTGCAGCCTCCGGTCACCGATCCATCCGGACAAAGCATCAGCGAAAGCAGTTCATTTACGCTCACTGTGAATGGGACCACTTACGCGGTTCAAACTCCGGTACAGAACTTAAGTTCATTGGCTCAAGCCATCAATAACAGCGGCGCCCCGGTACAGGCCGTGATCATAAACCTCGGATCGCCGACGGCGCCCGATTATCGCCTGGTGCTGCAAGCCACAACGCTGGGAGATATCGGAATTCAGTTGACCGACAGCAATAACAACAGCCTGCTGAGTCCGCTGAATACGGGCTCGAATGCGTCCTACACCGTAAATGGACAGCCTTCCGGCGGAATTTCGACCAATACCTCGACAGTCACGATCGCGCCCGGTCTCAACGTTACGCTAGAAGCAGCCGGCACGGCTACGGTCACGGTGGCCGCGAGCCTGAACCGCGTTTCGAACGCGCTCTCGTCTTTCGTCAACGCCTATAATTCAGCGGTCGGCGAGGTCCAGAAGAATCAGGGCCAGAATGGCGGCGCTCTCACCGGGAACGGCATCATACTGACCATGCAACAAGTGCTGCAGCAAATCGGGGGTTACTCGGGTTCCGGCAGTTCCGTCACGAACTTGACTGAACTTGGTGTGACCTTCACTCAACAAGGCACGCTGTCGTTTGATCCCACGGTATTGAACGGGCTCTCGCAAACGCAGATCCAGGACGCGGTATCGTTCCTGGGCGACCCAACTTCCGGCGGGTTCCTGCAATTTGCCACCAATTCGCTGAACAGCCTGACGGATCCAACCAGCGGCGCGATTGCGCTGCAGACCCAGGCCTATCAAACGCAAACGCAAAACGACCAGGCCAAGCTCAACACCGACGAACAGCAGCTCACCGAGCTACAGAATAATCTAAACGCGCAAATGGCGCAGGCTAACGCACTCATCGCCACCCTACAACAGGAAAATACCTTCTTGCAAGGATTATTCCAAGCCACCACGAGCAACAATCCGAATGCCAACAGTGTTGGATAAAATTGCACTGGACCTCCGCACTGCTGTGCTGGCGGCCGATCACGCCGGAGCCCAGCGGCTGGCCGCCGAATACACAAAAGCCCTGACCGAGTTCTGGGAGGCCTTGCCGGAACCGGCGCGCGTCAGCTCCACCTTGGCGACGCAGGCCAATGAGCTTCTCACCTGGGCGCGTGGCATGACTATTGTCCAGCGCGCTATTCTGGGCGAGCAGTTGGCCGTGCTCGAAAAATCGATGCGCTACGCGACCGATCAAGCTGCTAAACAGCAATCCTCGATTCATATATCGCTTTAGTTGGGTGCCGAATTCTCGACGGCGGCCGTCACGTTCAAAACACCAGCCTCACGCAACTAGTTGCAACGTCGCCGTACACGCTACGGCACGCCAATTGCAGCCCGACGGGCATGCTGGAAGGTGTCGGCGCGGGCGTTGAGCGCTACATGAACCTACTGAGCGCGCGCCAGAAGCTGGTGGCGTCCAATATCGCCAATGCCGATACGCCAGGCTACAAAACCAAAGACGTCGATTTCCAGACCGAGCTGGCTAACCAAATGGGCAACCAGAGTCCCAGCGCGATAGAAGTTTCCGGGCTCAAAACAAAAAACGACGGTAACAACGTCGACATGGACCGGGAGTCGCGGTTGCTTGCTGAGAATGCTCTGCGCTTCGCGCTAGCAACCAATCTGGCGCGCTCCGAGCTGCAATCCATAAAAAGCGCGATCGAAGACACTAAGACGTCATGAGCCTCTTCTCTTCCCTATCGGTGAGCGGCTCCGGCATGAGTGCGCAACGCGCGCGCGCGGAACTGTTGGCGGAGAACCTGGCTAACGCCGAGACCACTCGAACCCCCGAGGGCGGTCCGTACCGGCGCAAGGACGCAGTCTTCGAGGAGGACCCCACAGCCGGCTCATTCTCCTCCGAGCTTAGCTCCGCGATTGGTTCCAACCCGTCGGGCGTGACGGTCAGCCAGATCATGGTGGACGATAGCGAGCCGGAACTGCGCTACATGCCCGGGCATCCGGATGCGGATAAGAATGGCTATGTCGCTTTTCCCAAGATCAATCCAGCCGAAGACATGGTTGACCTGATGGGCGCATCGCGCGGCTATGAAGCCAACGTCGCGGCCATATCGGCCGTCAAGGACATGATCCAGAAGTCTCTCGATCTTTTCCGCTAATAATGTCTGGCATCAATCCCATCACACCAATTCGGCCGGTCGCGATACCGGAACTCTCGCAAGTGGGCGCTTCTAACGCGCCGGCGGGCGGTTTTCAATCCATGCTCGAAAGCATCGTGGGCGGTGTCGAGCAGTCGCAAAACCAGGCCCAGCAAGCCGTAAACAGTTTTCTCAACGG
>DATJWJ010000242.1:0-13480 GCA_035501355.1 Bryobacteraceae bacterium
TACGGTGATCGGTTATCCGGGCGCCGCCTCGAGCGAGGGACTCTCCGTCCTGAGCCAGGCCTCGAATCTCATTCCGTCCGTGACCAACGGGCACGTTTCAGCGGTCAAGAGCATGGTGGGCCAGGACGCGGTTATCCAATCCGACGCCGTAATTGGACACGGGAACAGCGGCGGCCCCGCGTTCAACGATTCGAATCAAGTGATCGGGATCGCGACGTTTAAGTCCGGTACCGAAGCCGGCTACAACTTCTTCGTCCCCATCAACACCGCCATGGAGTTTGTCAACGCCACCGGAACCAAGCCGGAATCCGGCCTCTTCAACCAGCTCTGGGCCACCGCGCTCGATTCCTACGACGCCGGCAAATGCCAAACCGCCAAGAAACAGCTCCAGAGCGTACTGAATATCATGCCCAATGAGCCGGATGCTCTCCGGCTGATGGCCGGCTCGGAGACCTGCATCGCACAGGAAGGCGTCCTTGGACGCGCGATGGAAAATTCCAGTTGGGCGGTCTACAGCGGCGTGGGCGTGGTGATTCTGGCCATCGCGTTTCTGGTCATGGCGCGCAAGAAGCCGGTGGCCGCTGTAGCAACGGGCCCCGCCCAAGTTGGCGCTGGCTCTCGCGGCCCCGGCGCCGGAACGCATCTGGAATCCACGGGTCCGGCCGGTATCGCGCCGCCCGCCGCCGAGCGCCATTTTGGAAGCGTGCAGGTAACCGCCGGAGCACTCTCGGGCAAGCGCTTCAACATCACCAAGGCTGGATTGCTGGTGGGCACGGATGCCGCCAAGTGCCAGATCGTGGTGAATGAAGACACCATTTCCCACGAACACGCCTGGATCGTGCCAGTGGATAATTCCGTGGTGGTGATTGACCGCGGATCCACGAACGGAACCTACATCAATTCGGTGGACTCGCCGCGCGTCAGCAAGGTGGGTCTCCAGAATGGCGATCGAGTCTACTTGGGCAAAAAGGGATCGGTCGTTCTGACATACTTCAGCTCGTAGCGAGCGGCACAGCGCGGGACGCGCTCGCAAAGTGGAAAAAACAATCGCGGCCCGCGGCGTTGTGCGCGATGTTTACGGAGGAGGCGCTATGGCAAAATTCTGCGCGAATGGACATCAGATGGAAGACACCTGGACCATCTGCCCGTACTGTCAGAGGACGGGTTACCAGACCCCGGCGGCGGCGCCACCGATGAAGACGCGTCTCGAATCCGATCCGGCCGCCGTCGCCGCGAGTGCGCCTGCGGCGGGCCGCAAAACCGTGTTGCTCACCGACAAGAAGAAACCACCCGTGGTGGGCTGGTTTGTGGCTTTGACGGGCGAACAGAAGGGCGAGGATTTCCGCGTTCGCGACGGTCAGAACATCATCGGCTCGGCCCCGGACGCCGATATTGTCTTGCGCGACACCGCTGTTTCTTCCAAACACGCGAGCTTGCGTTACAAGGATCAGAAATTTTTCATCACCGACCTGGACTCCACTAACGGCACTTTCGTCAACGATGGCAACGAACCAGTGGCTCGCGAGGAGCTGAAGGACAATGACTTGGTCCGGATCGGCGACGTGACGCTCAAGTTCAAGTGTCTCTGACCTTCCCACCGCCGGTTCGGTAGACTTCGTAGCCCGCCGTCCGCAAAATCACTATGCACATTCGCCCCGGAATCGAACTCGGCAACTTGACCGACGTCGGCTGCCATCGCCCCGAGAACGAAGACTACTACTGCTACGCCGAGCCGGAGGACGAACAAGAATTCCTCCACAAAGGCCGCCTGGCCGTGGTCGCCGACGGAATGGGCGGGCATGAAGGCGGCGAGATGGCCAGCCGCATCGCCGTCGAGTGCGTGCGCGACGCGTATCTGGCCTATCCCGACGGTGATCCGCGCGAAAACCTGATCGCGGCGTTCCACCAGGCGCATAGCGCGATACAACAGTACGCGCGTGAGCATCCGGAACTGGAAGGCATGGGCACTACTTGCACCTGCGCCGTGCTGAAGAACAACCAGCTCTATTACGGACACATCGGCGACAGCCGCCTGTACCTGATTCGCAATCCCGCCATTTCGCTGGTCACCGAAGATCATTCCTACGTCCAGCGCCTGGTCCGGCAGGGCATGCTCACGCCGGAACAAGCCGCGGTACATCCGGAGCGCAACATTCTCACCGCCGCGCTCGGAACGCAATCCGCCGTGGCAGCCGATTTTTCTCAGGAGCCCATGCCGCTCGCGCCCGGGGACGTGCTGTTGCTGTGCACCGACGGCCTGCACGGCTTGGTTAGCGATCGGGAATTGCTGTACAGCGCGTGCACTTCGCCGGCCGGGGAAGCCTGCCGCGAATTAGTTCAAACCGCAAAGAATCGCGGTGGTTTTGATAATATAACTGTACAGATCCTGCGGATTTTATGAAAGTATAGCCACGCCGGCGGCATTTTGGGAGCGGAGGCGATTTTCCACTCGAGCCGGCAATGACCAGCCGCAAAGGATGTCGAAGTAATGGTCGGAACCCAAATCGGTAATTATCGAATTGAACAAAAGCTGGGCGAAGGCGGCATGGGTGTGGTGTATCGGGCCGTCGACGTCAACTTGGATCGCGTGGTCGCCATCAAGGCGCTGAACACCGAGCTGAGGGGCAATGCGGAACTGGAGCAGCGCTTTCGCGCCGAAGCCAAGGCGCAGGCCAATCTGAACCACACCAACCTGGCGATTCTGTACGCTCTGCTGATCGAGGACGGCCGGCCGTGGATGGTGATGGAGTTCATCGAAGGCGAAACCATCGAGCAGATGATCCAGCGCCGCGGCCCCATCCCCAGCGAAGAAGCCATCCCGCTGTTCCGCCAGGCGCTGCTCGGCCTGGGCTACGCGCATCGCATGGGCATCGTGCATCGCGATATCAAGCCCAGCAACATCATGGTCAACCGCCAGGGCATCGTGAAGGTGATGGACTTCGGCATCGCCAAGGTGCTGGGCGGCCGCGGCATGACCCGCACCGGCACGCAGATGGGAACCGCCTTCTACATGTCGCCCGAACAAGTGCTGAATCGCGGCGTCGATATCCGCTCCGACATTTATTCGCTGGGCGTGACGCTGTACGAGATGCTCACCGCCAACGTTCCGTTCAGCGGCGATAGCGACTATCAGATCATGAGCGATCACGTGAATACGCCGCCGCCGCTGCTGACCAAGTTTTATCCTTACGTGCCGGTGGGTGTTCAGAACGCCGTGCTCAAGGCGATTGAGAAAAGCCAGGATGCGCGCTTCCAGACGGTCGAGGAATTCGGCGCGGCTTTGGAACGCCCCAACGATTTTGCGGCGGTGCCAGGCATGGCTCCTCCACCGCCGTCAGCCCTGCCGCCGCAAGCCATGCCGGCGCGCCCCGGAGCTACGGTTGTGGACAGGAGATCCCAATACACGGGGCCCGGAATTCCGCTCCCGGCTCAGTTTATCCCAACGGTTCCGACGCCCGGTGCCGCGCCGAACCCACCCTCCCTGCCGTCCAAAACAAAAGAAAAGATGATTCTGGGCGGGGGAATCGCGGCCGTTCTCATCGTGGCGGCGACGGCTGCCTGGTTCACATTATTGCGCCCCACTCCGAAACAAGACACTAGCCTGCCGCTGTTGCCGCCAACCGCGAGTAATGGCTCAACCCTGTCCCCGCAGGGCCCGGGCAGCAGCGTGATCCCGCTTAGCACCCAAACGCCAATAAAGCCCACGGCCAGCGGCAGCCAGGCTCCCGAGGCCAGGCAGACTAATCCGAGCGCTTCTCGTCAATCCGTGCCACAGCCACCGCAGGCAAGACCTCAATCCGCACCACAAGCGCCGCCTCAGTCAGCACCACAAGCCCCGCCGGCTGCTACCCCGGCCGTGATTCCGGCGGGCACACCCGTCGCAGTTCGTATGATCGCCAGCATCGATTCGTCGCACAGCCGGCTCGGCGAGAAATTTGATGCCAGCGTGGATGAGCCGGTCATGCTGGGCGGAACAGCCGTGATCCCGCGCGGGGCCACGGCCCGAGTGGAGTTGGTGAATGCAACCCAGTCCGGCCACATCGAAGGCCGCCCAACCGTTAGCCTCGAATTGGTCGCCCTGGTTTTCGCCGGGCGCAGTTACGCGGTTCGCAGCAATCTGTTTCAAGAGCAGGGCTCCTCGCGAGGCAAGCGCAGCGCTGAGGTGATCGGCGGAGCGGCCGCCGCCGGAGCAGCGATTGGCGGAATCTTTGGGCATGGCAAAGGCGCGGTCACCGGTGCGGCCGCGGGCGCTGCCGCCGGCACGGGCGTTCAATACGCTACCAAAGGCCCTGGCGTGGTGATTCCGTCCGAGACGCGCATCAACTTCACCCTGCGCACGCCCATCAACGTCGCTCAATAAGACGTAGTGAATCGAGCATCCCATCTGCTCCGGCTCGGCGCGTTCCTCGCGGCGGCGCAAACCGGCTTCGCGTTCGCCAAACTGACAGTGGAAACCGCTCGCGCCTTCGACCGCTACGTGGAAGCAGCCGAGTCCCGAATGGCGCAGGATTTTCAGCCCGCCCGCTTCCTGCATATGGATGCCGCTCCCGATTTGAAAGCCCGGGTTCGGGGCGGGGAATTGGTCATCCAGTCCGGCTCGACCCTTTCTGGCGCTAAGGACATCAAGGTCTCCGGCGGACTATTGCAGGACTGGCTGGGTATGATGTTCATCCCCGGCGCCAGCATCCCCGGCGTACGCGCCGTTCTCCAGGATTACCCCAACTACAAGAATATCTACCAGCCGGAGGTCATCGAATCGAAGGAAATCTCGCACCACGACGACGAATATGACATTTTTCTCCGCCTCTATGAGAAGCACATCCTAACCGTCGTGCTGAATGCCAACTACCACGTGCGCTATGCAATGCTGGATGCGAAACGCATGACCGTCGATTCGCACTCCACGCGCATCGCCGAAGTGAAAGACCCCAAGCATTCCTACACCGAAGAGGCGCCGGTGGGCGACGACACCGGCTTTCTATGGCGTCTCAATTCCTACTGGCGTTTTGAAGAATCCGACGGCGGCGTCTACGCCGAGTGCGAAGCCATCTCGCTGTCGCGCGACGTGCCGCTGGGCCTGGGTTTCATGCTCAAAGGTTTTCTGGAGCGATTTCCCAAGGAATCCATGCTGAACACGCTGCGCGGAACTCGGGCGGCCGTTACGGCCCGGGAGCAGGGCGCGCGGTCGAACTGAGGGTGCGCAAGAACGTGACAATCTGCCAGCGTTGAGGCGCGGGAAGGTGTGCAAAAGAAGGCATCCCGTTTCGCAGCGAACCATTTTCAAGCACCCAAAAGAGCGCCCCCGGCGTCGCGTTGGACACCTCGGGACGGCGCAGCGACGGAGCTTTCTCCAATCCCTCGCCATTAGCGCCGTGGCAAGCCGCGCATTCACGCGCGAATAGTTTCGCGCCCGCCATGCTCGCTGTTTCGCTTCCCTCGTAGGGATTCGTTCGATTCGCGAACTTGGCCGGCGCCATTTGAACCGGACTCTGGGCCGCCGCGGCAGCGGCCAGAATCGCAATTCCAATCAGGCGGTAAGATCGCTGCATTAATGCCCTCCAAACAGGTGCCGCGCCGCACGGCCAAACTGCGCTACCTCGTACGACACACCGAAGCGCAGTAAAAATGGGACGCTCGCACCAGTGATGCCGAATCCGGGAGCAATCTTGAACGTTGTCCCGTTTGCGAGTGTCCAGGCCAGCGTGGGTGCAACATAATGCGAGGTGTCCGTGAGGCCGAAGTCCGCATGGGTGCCAAGGCCTCCGTACATTTCGAGGCCCAGCTGGAAATTTTCTGGACAGACGTTGCAACGCTCCGGCCGCGCCGCCAACGCCAATGGACGGCTGACGCCCACCGAATATCCGAACTCATATGGTTCGTGGTGGACATTCTTCTCCGTGATAAAGTTCTCCGCGATCGTCCATCCTTTGGCGTAGCTGCTGAGAATTAGCTTCGCTTCAATCTCTCGCTGCTTGTCCAGCCGTGCATCGGAGTTGGGTTGCGCCAGATCGTCCTGGCTGTCGTGGCCAACCACCTCGAGCAGGCTCTTGTCGGCCCCGTTGATGTTCTCGAACTCCACATACAACACTGGATTGATCAAATGCTCGCGCGGCAGCAAACGGATGCGGTTCTCCCAGCGATATCCGGTGAAAATGGTGCTGTCGCTCTGGGTGCTCTGGCCGTCCAGATAAACTTCGGTGGTCCACCACGCTTTCAGACCGTACTCGAACTCGGTCGCGGCGCCGAAAAACCGATTTCCGCTGGCCGGTTGGCCCGTCACGCTGTTGGTTGCGATCTCGAGATTTCCTGGTTCCTCCATTTGATGCGTGTATGTAATGAAGAATGGGCCTTCGGCGGCCAGGCAGGCGGGGATGGTCAGCGCGGCAACGGCCGCGAGGTGAAGAATTGTCGGGTTTCTTAACATTTGCTTGGGTGCATTAGACGCAAATCATTTGCATGTAGAGAAAGCCTAGCATTCCTATGGCTGAATCAGCGATTACTATCCAGCAAACGAGTTGCATTTGAGCCTGAGGTGCGTATATACGACCTGAATGGTCCTATATGCCGTCCAAGTCCCGATTGCGGACCCGCGCCGGCTTCTCGGCTCGGACGCCGCGCTAGTGCCGTGTGCTTGACACCCTCGATAGCCGCTGTCATGCTGAACCTGATGCGAACCCCCAGCCGCCTGATAGCTCTCGCCGCAGCGTTCTGCTCGACAGCCGCAATTCACGCGCAGACCGCCAATCAAACCAACGCCGGCCCGTCGTTCACCAAGGACGTTGCGCCCATTCTGCAGCGCGCCTGCCAGAACTGCCATCGTCCCGGCAGCATCGGACCGATGGCGCTGCTGACCTATCAGGATGCTCGTCCGTGGGCCCGCGCCATCAAGCAGCAGGTGGTTCAGCGCAACATGCCGCCCTGGTATATCGACCGCACGGTGGGAATCCAGAAATTCAAGAACGACATCTCGCTCAGCGACCAGGAGATCGCGGTCATCAGTAAATGGGCGGACGGAGGTGCTCCGATGGGCAATCCGGCCGACATGCCGCCGCCCCGCCAGTTCGACGATGGCGATCGCTGGCACATCGGCAAGCCCGACCTTGTGGTCACGCTCAAGAAGGACGTGCTGGTGAAAGCCCGGCAACCGGATCAGTGGCTCGACATCGAGACCGAGGATTTGAACCTGCCCAAGGATCGCTACATCCAGGCCATCGAGATTAAGCCCATCAAAGGCGTGCGGGTGATTCATCACGTGGAGTCGTCTCTGATCGATCCGGACGCCGATGGTCCCGCGGCGAGAACGCATCTGGAAGAATACGCGGTCGGCAAATATGGCGACGCCTTCCCGGAGGGAACGGGCATGCTGCTGAAGAAGGACTCGAAAATTCTCGCCAACATGCACCTGCACGCGATCGGCGAGGATACCTACGCCAATATCGCGTTCGGCATTCGCTTCATTCCCGAGGGCGTCACGCCCAAACACATCGCGCACGCCCAGCAGCTCGGCATTCCGGACGGCTCCGACCTCGACATCCGGCCGAACACTAAGAACGTTCGCTCGGACGGCTACACCGTATTGCCGAAGGCGGCCGTGATCACTTCCTTCCAGCCGCACATGCACAATCGCGGCCAGGCGCAATGCCTGGAGCTGATTTATCCCACTTCCAGCGGAGAACGCGTCGGCAGCACGCGCAATGAAATGGTGAGCTGCGTGGACCGATTCCATTTCGACTGGCACGTGGTGTATGAATACTCCGACGACGTCGCGCCGATCGTCCCGGCGGGCACTATTCTGCACGTCATCTCCATTCACGACAACACGGCCGCCAACAGATCCAATCCGGATCCCAGCAACTGGATCGGATGGGGCAACCGGACGGTAGACGAAATGGGCTTCGCCTGGATCGGCTGGTATTTTCTGAGCGACGACGAATACAAGCAAGCCATGGCCGACCGCGAGAAGTCGAAGAAGCTAACCGCGTCCAACTGATGTCGCGCCTGCTCGTAATTTCGATTCTCGCTGCGGCGTCCTTAGCGACTCTCGCCGCGCAAGGCATCAAGGATCAGCTTCCGCCCGAAATGCCCGTCCGGCATTTGGCTGGCGACAGCGTCCAGCCCGCGTTTGAAGGCTGGCAGCGCCTCCCAGACGGCCATGTCGTGATGTGGTTCGGCTACTACAACCGAAATCTTCAGGAACAGGTCAACGTTCCGATCGGCCCGAATAACTCGTTCGCGCCTGGTCCGGATCAAGGCCAGCCGACGCACTTCTATCCACGCCGCCACCCCTTTGTCTTCAAAGTTGACGTGCCGACCGGTTGGGGCCAAGACAAGAAAATGATCTGGACGCTAACGTCCAACGGCGAAACTTGCACCGCCATCGGATGGCTCCAGCCGGAGTGGGAGCTGGACGAAGGCGTAATCCAGATGAACCGAGGTTCGGGTCTCACGCCGCCGGCGGACCCCCCGAATAAGGCTCCCAGCATCACCGGCGGGAGTCGCGATCAAACCGTGCAAGCCGGCGCCCCGGTTACCTTGACGGCATCGGCTACCGACGACGGCATTCCCAAGTCGCGCGGAGGACGCGGAGGTTTGTCGATCAAGTGGATTCTCTACCGGGGGCCGGGTGACGTAAAGTTCGAACCGGAGGCGAGCGCTCCAATCTATGGCAAGCCGGTGGAAGGCACGACGCAAGTGACGTTCACAACGCCTGGCGCCTATTGGATCCGTGCGATCGCCAGCGACGGCCTGCTGGAAGCCAATCACGATATCAGAGTAACAGTGGTCGGGCCCGGCAACCGCTGACTGGGATTCGTAACTCCCTACCAGATCGTGAGTACCCCGTACTGCGAAACCAACGCGTCCGGCGTCAGTATAGCTAGGCTATTTGTAATGGCTTGACATACCAACATTCGATCGAATGGATCGCGGTGCAATTTGGGAAGCTTTGGCAAGTACAAGGCCGCCTCTTCCGTCAACGGAAGGGACGTGATTCCATGACGCTCTCGTTCCTGGGGAATGATTTCAAGAGGCGACGCAGGTAACGCAAGAGAACCCATGGAAAATTTCATAGCGATCTCCCATGCGGATACGACACTGAGAAACACCTCGTTGTCCGGGTCGCGGAACAAGTCTCTGGCCTGCGTGGATAGACGCGGTGAACTAGAGATCACCCAAAGGAACGTACAGGTGTCGAGCAGTAGCCTCACGGCTTTCCTTCAAAGGCGTCGAGAATTTCTGGGGGTAATGGTTTAAAGAAGGAGTCGGGAACCCTTATTCGGTTTTTTGCAAGACCAATCGGGCGTTTCGCTTTTCTCGCGATCCGTATGCCACGGATCTCGGCCACCGGTACGTTTCGTTTGCAAAGCAAAATAGTCTCGCCCTTTGCGAGGCGGTCGAGGTACTCGGACAGATGCGTTTTCGCCTCGTGTATGTTCAAACGAATCATGATTTATTATCGAACTATGAAGTGAACTAAGTCAAATCCATGCTAGATTGTCAGATGGCCGGCATCTTGTACCTGTACTTGCCCTGAAACACTTCGCCGAAAATCTCCAGCATGCCGGCGTGGATGGCGCCGTTGTCGGCCAGCAGATGCGGCCCGCGCAGCTTGGCCGGTCCGCCTTGCATGTCCGAACACTGGCCGCCCGCCTCCTCAATCAATAGGATTCCCGCCGCCATATCCCAGGGATTCAGACCGAATTCCCAGAATCCGTCCAGCCGGCCGCTGGCCACGTAAGCCAGATCGAGCGCCGCCGAGCCGGCCCGCCGCACGCCGTGCGTGATCATCGCCAGCTGATAGTAAAAATGCACATTGATATCCTGATGGCGCTTCTTGCTGGGGAAGCCGGTGGCCACCAGCGCGTCTTCCACGCGGCTCACCTTGGAAACCCGGATGCGCCGGTTATTCAAATACGCCCCGGATCCGCGCTCGCTCGAAAACATCTCATTGCGCTCAGGATCAAAAATCACGCCCGCCACCAACTGGCCGGCCTGCTCCAGCGCTAGCGTGACGTTGTACATCGGGAAGCCGTGCGCGAAGTTGGTGGTCCCGTCCAGAGGATCGACGTACCAGCAGTAATCGGACGTGCCGGCGTGCCCGCCGCCTTCTTCGGCCACGATGGAGTGCGTGGGGAAATGCGCGCGCAGCCGGTCGACTACCAGCCGCTCGGAGGCGCGGTCGGCTTCCGTCACCAGGTCGTGCTCGCCTTTCAATTCGTAACCGATGCGCCGCTCGAAAAATTTCGCCAGCAGCGCCCCCGCCTCCCGGGCGATGTCGGCGCTGATCTCTAGATAAGAAGCCATAATGGTCGCAACCCCAGCGCCCGAGCCCGCGCCAAACGCTGCGTTCTACGCCTCCGGATCCTCGTATAAATATTTGATGTCGTGCTTGAACAGGAATAGATTCGGCGCGCCATGGCGGGTCACGCGAATAAAGTTGGTATCGAAGAACTCGATGATACCGGCCACCTCTTCGTTGCTGCTCAGCCGGATCCGGACCGGAATTTCGTTGGCGATCAAGTGCTTTAAGTACTTCACTTCCTCGAAAGTCTGCTCCGGCGCCTTGGTCTTGGCTTTGCTCATCGTTTGCTCTTTATTACCGGCCGAATCCATTCGTTCCATCGGCATCCCCATAGTAGCCGCTACGCGTGATGACACGCAATTTGTTATTGGGTACGTTCACCTTCAGCAGGTGGAAACGGTCCTTGGTCGGCGGCACGTCCTTGGGATAAAAACCAATCAAATATTGCGTTCGCAGTTCGCGCAGAATATCGGCGAAGGCGGTATCCAGTTCCGGCGCGGAGCTGGGCCTGAACACGCGCCCGCCAGTTCCCGCGGCCAGGGTGGTGAGAGCATTCTCGCCGCCCACATTGCGTCCCGCACTGTTTTTGATCGGAATCACGACGATCGGATACATGATGGCATCGGCGCGTTGAATCGATTCCAGGGCCTCGTGAAAATCCTTGCTCGAAGTTGTATCGCCGCCGTCCGTTACGATTACCATGACGTGCCGGCCATCGCGATCCTCTAGCTGGCGCGACACCAGGTAGACGGCATCGTACAGGGAAGTGCCGCCCGACGCCCTCACCTGCCGCAGAGCTTGCTCCAACAGCGCGAAGCGCCGCGTGAAGCTCTTCATCAGCGTGGTTTGCCAGTCGAAACTGTAGAGCGCCGCGGTGTCTTCCGGATTCCCCTCGCTCACCAGCGCTTTGAGAAACTTGGCTGCCGAGTCCAATTCGTAGCGCAGTTCAATATTCACCGAAGCGCTGGTATCGAGCATCAGAGCCACCGAAAGCGGCTGCTCGGTCTGGCGCTCAAACACTGCCACTTCCTGCTTGACGCCGTTATCGAACACCGTGAAATCGCTCTTGTTTAAAGACCCGATGAGCGCGCCGTTGGCGTCCTTGACGGTAACCAGCATCCTGACCAGGCGGACGTCGACGTGGATCCTGGTATCCTGCGCCGGCGCGGGCGCAGCTAGATACAGTGCGGCAATGAGCGAAAAGCCAGCGTGCTGCTTCACTTGGCTAGGACCGAGTCGTCCCACTCCCCTTCCACCCAAACCTCGCCGTCGGCGAAGTGCTCCTTTTTCCAAATCGGAACCAGGCGCTTCAGGCGATTGATGCCTTCCAGCGCTGCTTCGAACGCCGGCTTGCGATGCGGCGCGGTGACAATAACGGCGACACTGGTCTCGCCAATCTGCATGCGGCCCAAACGGTGCACCATCGCGATTCGTCCTATGGGGTAGCTGCGCGCGATGTCGCGGCCGATCTCGGCTAGCATCTTCACCGCCATGGCCTCGTAGCATTCGTAATCCAGGAACTTCGTGGCGCGGCCCTTGGTATTGTTGCGCACCACGCCTTCAAAGTTCACGATGGCTCCATCTTCGCCTCGCAGCAGCGCGCGCGCTACGCCGGACGTGTCGATGGGCTCGCGCGTCAAAGCGAAAAAGTGGCCCTCGGTGTCAGCGATCTCGTGCACGTAGCGGGCCGAGCCGCCGCTGACCGGAGGAAGGAACGCGATCTCGTCGCCTTCGTTCACCGGCGCCGAACGGTCCGAGAACTGATGATTACAAGCCAGCACGATACTGGAAGCCAAGTCCTTCAAGCGTGGAAATTCCCCCGCGTAGCGGTCGAAAACCGAGCCAAGGCGCGAGCCGTCCTCCAACTCGATCTGCTCTTCGGCGCGGCCCACAATGTCCTTCAACATGCCGAAAAACAGAACCTTGACGCGCACTTGTGTCATAGTAACAGACGGTCCGGCGCGTCCGAGCGGTTTCAGCGTTGTAGACTGCAATTAACTTTCATGAAATCTTCCACTTCGCTCGACGGGCTGCTGGCCCGCCTGGAGGCCGCTAAGCGCCAGTTTGGGACGCCTGAACAGCGCGATCTGCCGCGCCTGCTCGAAACGCTGGGCCGGCGGCGTTTTTCTGACGCTCATTCGCTAATCCGGTTCCATGAAGCGCTGCTTTTTTTCCGCGCCTATCCGCCCAATGCGCGGGTCTTGCGCCTTACCCAGGACCTGCTGGATACTTTCGCGCCGCGCGTGGATCGGCTGCGGCGATCGGGCGTTGACTTAGCGCCTTTCGAAGAGCCCGACGTCTCCGGTATCGCTGGCACCGCGTTCTCGGCAATTTTCAGTTACGACATCGCGCGCTGGCTGGCTGGGCACCACCCGAGAGAGGTTGCGATCGACTGGGACGCCACCGATCCGGCGCTGCTGGGCCCACTACTGTCGGGGCTCAATCCCATGTTCGCCGAAGACGCGTTGGTAGAAGCGAACATCCCTTTTCGCGAATGGTTTGAAGCGACCAAACGCGGGCGCGGCTCCGATTTGCGCTGGCTTACTGCGGCCATGGCGCGCCTGGATCTCGCACCGGCGCTCTTCGACCACGCCCGCTTGGCCATTCGCTGGGAGCTTGGCGATTCTCCCGCGACTCGAACGCGGCTGCGCCTGGCACGAGAAGGCCGGTTGTTCTATCACCAGCAAGCCCTGCTGCGCCGGAGCGACGTCTCCTTAGCAGCCGAGTTGGCGTCGCCGCCCCTGGCGCTCGAAAAACTGAGCCGCGCCCAAGGTGAAAAGATGCTCGACCTGTTTCGCTCCACCTCCGCCATGCGCTACCGTGAGCTGCACGGATTCACTTACGGCGACGCATCTCACATGATCCGTGCGGACCTGGGCCGTGGCATCCAAGCCTACATTTGCGGTGTTCCGCCCCAGCATCGTCTGCCGCTGCGCGCTTATCACGCCGGAATGTATTTCAAAAACCAAGTGCCGATCGGCTATATCGAGTGCCTGACTTTTTTCGAGCGTATCGAGGTGGGCTTCAATCTCTACTACACCTTTCGCGAAGGCGAAACCGCGTGGCTCTACGGGCGGCTGTTGCACGTATTCCGGCAAATGCTCGGCGTCGGCTCCTTCGCGGTGGATCCATACCAGCTCGGGTTCCACAACGACGAAGCCATAGAATCCGGCGCGTTTT
>DATJWJ010000243.1:0-3713 GCA_035501355.1 Bryobacteraceae bacterium
TGAGAGAGGAACTGTCTAGAAGGCATCGCGCCGTTTTTTGAAACCCGCGGTTCCAGAATGCCGGTGATGGCTTCGAAGACGTAGCCCGGCGAGCGGTCGCCGCGGATTGCATGATAATCCGCGTCCTGGTAATGTGCCAGCACCGGACGGCTTAGCGCCAGGTAGTTCTTCAGGCGCTCTTTGACCACGTCTTCCTGGTCATCTTGGCGCGTGACCAGGGGCGTGTTGTCGTTATCGCAAACACCGGGTTTCTTCGGCGGCTGGTGCAGCAGATTATAAATGGTCCCGCACTTGGGACACTGGCGGCGCGATGTAAGCCGGCCCACCAGCGCATCCAGCGGGACATCCAGATGTAGGATGACGGGCTTCGATAAGTGGCGCTCCGCGATCAGACGATCGAGAAACTCAGCCTGCTCGAGCGTGCGAGGATAGCCGTCCAGCAAGAACCCGTGCTCGGCATCGCGCTGGGCGACGCGGTTGGAGAGCATCTTGTTCATGAGGTCGTCGCCTACCAATCCACCGCTGTCCATGACCTTTTGCGCGGCTCGGCCCAATTCGCTGCCGGCCTGAATTTCCGCGCGCAGCATATCCCCGGTTGAAATCCCCGGAATCCCCAACCAGCTAGTGATCAATCGCGACTGCGTCCCTTTGCCGCTACCGGGCGGCCCAAAGAGCAGAAGGATCAAGTTACCTCCGTCGTGGAACAAATTAAAAGCCTAGCCTACTGAAACCCGTCTATCGGGTCAAGTTATCATTACCCTGAGACCCCGATGAAAAAACTTCTTCTATTCTGCCTTATTAGCGGCGCTCCGTCGAGTATGGCCGAGAACTTCGAGTTGAAAGCCAGTCCTGGGACTGTGGTTTGGGGGTACTATTCCGCCTCCGCCAAACCAGTCCTGCGCGTCCACTCTGGCGACACAGTTCGGATCGAAACAGTCTCCACCGGGAGTCCCACGCGTTTCGAAGCACTTGGCGTGCCACCCAGCCAGATTCCCGAGTCCTTCCGGACCATTTTTAAGGAAGTGACCGACAAGGGCCCGGGCGGCCACATCCTGACCGGCCCGGTCTTCATTGAAGAAGCCGAGCCAGGCGACACGCTGGAAGTGCGGATCCAGAAGATCGATGTGGACTATCCCTTTGCCTACAATGGCTTTGGGCCAACCTCCGGCTTCCTGCGCGAAGATTTTCCGTACGCTAAAACCAAGATCATTCCGCTGGACCGGGCTAGGAAAATCGCCCATTTTGCCGACGGAATCGATATCCCGATGCGGCCCTTTTTCGGGAGCATGGGTGTGGCACCGCCCGAATCCTATGGTCGCATCAGCAGCGCGCCGCCTTGGAACCATGCCGGAAACCTGGACAACAAGGACCTGGTCGAGGGAACCACGCTGTACATCCCGATTCACGCTAAGGGAGCGCTTTTTGAAGTGGGCGACGGCCACGCCGGGCAGGGCAACGGCGAAGTGGACATCACCGCCATGGAGACCGGCCTAACAGGAACCTTTCAGTTCATCGTGCGCAAGGACATGCATCTGAAGTGGCCGCGCGCGGAAACCCCTACCCACTACATCACCATGGGCATTAACGAAGACTTGACCGAAGCCACCAAGCTCGCAATCCGCGAGGCTATCGATTTCCTGGTGGAGGAGAAGCACCTGAGCCGCGAGGATGCCTACATGCTGGCGAGCGTGGCGGTGGATTTCAACATTACGCAACTGGTGGACGGCAACAAAGGCGTCCACGCCATGATTCCGAAGAATATTTTCGTAGGGAACAAGTGAACGGAGTGGGAGGCGCTCGCCTCCCACCAATCCGGGCTACTACTTGCAGCAGTCGCACTTGTCGCAACCGTCTTTGCAGCAAGCCATGTCGCTTTTGCAGCAGCCGCAGCAGTCACTTGCCATAAGCGAAATGCTGCCTGCCAGCAGCGTCCCAAACAATCCGAGCATCATAATGACTTTCTTCATTGCAAATTCTCCTTTTTCTGAAATCTGGGTTCGTTTCGTTGTTTCCCCGAACTGGATCTCAGATCAGAAGAACCCGCAAGCGTAGGTATACACCAGACAAGTCAGCCTGGAACCGCGGCCGGGCCAGCGTGGAAAACCTCACAACTGGGCGATTTGCCTCAGCCCCAGCACCGCTAGCCGTCGCCAAAAGCAGAGCCAGGAGCCCGAGTTTGCCTAGGGATTTCTCCAGCAAGCTGTAAGGGCACGCGTTCGAGGTGTTGTCCGTACATGGCATGGAGTGCCGGGAAGAATGCTCGCAACAGGCATGCGAAGCAGGCTCTTGGTGAGCCAGCACCGGGCACACCGTGATCACGTTGAGCAGCGCGAACGACATCATCCATGCCAGCGCGTTCCTAATACCGGATTTGGATGCGTACCATGCCATTGCGAATTGTAGTCTGGTGGCTACAATTCGCTTCGAAGCACTTGGTGTGCCGTTTCAGCGCCACACACCGGCAAGGCCGGGTCCGTCAGCAGTCCGATTTGCTTCAAAACCGAAGCCTGGTCCCAATAGATGTGCTCATGGGCGAGTTTCCCGTCGCGGAAATGGACGATCGCGACCAGCGGCACTTCGACATGCTTGTTGGTGGGCGCAACACCGGGAAGCATCCACGGCATTTCGATCGTGTGCGTGAAGGAGAAAATCATCTCGTCGACCAGCTGGTCCTGGCCGACCGTGCGCGATACCGGAGTAAGTTTCGTATCCGGCGGCATCCTGGGGATGAAATCGTGCGAATAAAAGCGCCGCAGCTCGTTCTTGCCGCGCCCTCCGGTCAGAACAGGGATGTGGTTGACATAAGCATCCTCCACCATGGTGGCGAGCGTCGCTTCCGTGTCGCGCGTCGAGAATTCATGCGCGGTGTGTTCTTCCCACAGCGCGCTGAGATCGGGATCCGGCATGACGCCATGGTACTCCGCGCAACTGAGCTATGGCTTCTTGCACGCCAGCGTCACGCCGTCGCGGATCGGCAACATGCTTAGCCAGACGCGCTCGTCGGCTTGCAGTTTCTGGTTGAAGGCGCGAATCGCCCGCGTGTCCCCATCCTGGTCGGAGGCATCGACCACACGGCCCGACCAAAGCACATTATCGACCGCGATCAGACCGCCGGGCCGAATCAAAGTGAGACAGCGCTCGTAGTAGTTCTCGTAATTCTCTTTATCCGCGTCGATGAAGGCGAAATCGAAGCTGGCCGCTTGACCGAGCGCAATCAGGTCGTTTAAGGTTTCGAGCGCGGGCCGCAATCTGAGGTCGATCTTGCGCTCGACGCCTGCCTCGCGCCAGTATCGCCGCGCCACCGAAGTGTACTCTTCGCTGACGTCGCAGGCGATGATTCGCCCATCCTCGGGCAGCGCCAGTGCCACGGACAGCGAGCTGTAGCCGGTGAAGACGCCGATCTCCAGCGTCCGCCGCGCGCCCAGCAGGTGGATCAGCAAAGCCATGAACTGGCCCTGCTCCGGCGAGATTTGCATACTAACCCGCGGATGACTCGCCGTCTCTTCGCGCAGACGCCGCAGAACCTCCGGCTCTCGCAAGCTGACGCGGCGGATATAATCGGCTAGCTCAGCGCTGACTGGAATATCGACGGGGAGCATAACCCTCTATTGAACACTACTCCCCGCATCGGAAGCTGAGCAGGGTTAGGTCTGGTTCTTCTTGAGCTGGCTGGCCGAGCTTTTGACGAACAAAAGGATAACGGTGGCGGGAAC